>CAZGUL010000592.1:470-1505 GCA_964529055.1 uncultured Spirochaetaceae bacterium | reverse complement strand
ACCTGCCGCGACGAATTGCTCTCCACCGGACAATCCCTCGAGAACGCGGATTCGTCCTCCTCCGGTGACACCGCCCGTCCGGACATGCCTGCGCGTCGCCGTGGACGTGGCGGGATCGAAGATCCACACCGCAGTTTCTCCATTCCCGTGAGAAACAAGAGCACTTTCGGGCACGGTGATCTCCGCATTTTCTCCCTTCCGGCCGCTCCAGAAGAGCTGGCCCGTCATGCCCGGGAGGATTTTCGCGCCGTCGGGAGCGGGAAGGCGGAACGTCACGGAATAGGTTCTCGTGAGCGGATCGGGAGCGGTGCTCCACTCTTTCAGAAAAACCTGAAAGCGGCGTCCGGACAGAGGCGTGAACTCCACGGAGGCCGTTTCTCCCGGAACCAGAGGTTTGTGGGCGATCTCATTCTCGGGGACATTCGTCAGCACTTCGAGATCCGAGAGATCGAACATGGTCATGACAACGTTCCCCGCAGCCACTACCTGGTGATTTTCAACCAGTTTCGCCGCCACGATTCCATTGAAGGGGGCGCGGAGTTTCGTGTCCTCGAGTTGATGCTTGGCGATGACAAGTTGGGCCCGGATATTTTTCACCGAAGCGGCCGACGAATCATGGGCACTCTTCGCGGCATCGAACGACGCCTGCGAAATGACCTTTTCCGCCAGCAGAGACGTTGCCCGTTCGAAGTCGAGCCGCGCCTTTTCCAGCCCTGCCAGCGCTCCGGAAAGCTGGGCCTCCAGGACGGTGATGTTGTCCCGAAAATCCCTGGGATCGATTTCGAGAAGGACATCTCCCTGCTTGACCTCGTTTCCCGGTTGTACGCGGACCTGTACGAGAGGTCCGGAAACCCTGAAGGAGAGAGGGGCCTCCCGGGAAGCTCCCGTCGTGACCGGATAGGCCCGTGCCTCCGTCTCGCCGGAAATGCCCACTTCCTCCAGCAAAACCGGCTTCGGTTCGTCGAAAAGAGCTCGCACTTTTCCGTCGCGTCCGCCGCCCGTTTCCTTCGTCGCGGCCTTCCACGCGAGTCCGCC
>CAZGUL010000592.1:0-460 GCA_964529055.1 uncultured Spirochaetaceae bacterium | reverse complement strand
CAAACAAGACTTTCTTTTTCACGCACCATCGCTCCTTTGGGGATTTTCACAGGGAAGGCCGAACAGACACAGCGTCTGTCGGACGAGGACATGTTCCATTTTCTCGAGGTACTCCGTCGCATAGCGCTCCCTATGGAGAAATTCCGTGACCGCGTTCATGTAGTCCGCGTGGAAGAAAACGGGCGCGGCGAGGACGAGAAAGTGGAGAAAATACGCCGCTTCCTCCATGCCGGGGCAAATGTGTCGGAAGATCAGCCGTCCTATCTCCAGGAACGGGGTCAGAAGCTCCCGGACGAGAAAGCTCCGCAGGTCGCTTTTTTCCCGCAGTACCTGGAAAACGACGCGGCTGTACCACGACGGCTGATCATTCCTGAAAAAAGAACGCATCATGGAACGCACCAGGGTCCGGACCATCTCCGCCTGTTCCTGCGGCGTCCGGGCGGAGTCAAGAACTCCCCGG
>CAZGUL010000591.1:0-1506 GCA_964529055.1 uncultured Spirochaetaceae bacterium | reverse complement strand
TCGACATGGTGGAGAAGATGGCCGCCGGCGCGGGGCGCGCGTCCCGGTGGGTCCTCATGAAGAACCTGCGGCTCTGCGGGATCGAGCTTCGACCGGGGGCGAAGCTTCTCGAGATTACGGACGGCGCGGTGATCGTGGAGACGGGCGGCGGGAAGGAGAGCATCCCCGCGGATACCGTGATCATGGCCGTCGGTTCTCGGCCCGTGGACGATCTGGCCCGACAGGACGGGATCGACGGGCTTCAGGTGGTTACCATCGGCGATGCGAGGGTCCCCCGCAAGATCGTCGACGCGATCCGCGAGGGCTTCGAGGAAGCCATGAAAATCTGAAGGCGCCGCGGCGGAAACCGGGTCGATAACGCGGTGCGGGGCCGGGTCCCAACGGAACGGATGATCTTCAGCCGTCCGGGGAGCCGGAATCGGAACCTCACGGTTGATCCGTTCGGGATGGAACGATGACCTGGAGGACTTGTCTGGCCGTCGCGGCCCTTTTTCTCATCGTGGCCGGAGCCCCGGCGTCCGCCGGGGAGAGGAGCCCGGCTTACCCGGACGCGCTCCTCCCGCCCCCGGAGGACGATCCGGAAACCGTCAGCCCCGTCCTGGGCGCCTCGTTTGTCCTCGTTCCCGCCGGATCGGCCGTGATCGGATCGGCCGACGGCGACCCGGCGCGGTTCGAGAACGAGACGGCCCGCCGGGTGACCATCGGGCGGCCCTTCTTCCTGCAGACGACCGAGGTGACCCAGGGCCAGTGGAAGCGGGTGATGGGAGGCAATCCCTCCTTTTTCCGGGAGTGCGGCGATTCCTGCCCCGTGGAGAACGTCTCCTGGCACGATGTCCAGGAGTTCATCCGGAGGCTCAACGGGATGGAGGGAACGGACGCGTACCGCCTGCCCACGGAGGCCCAGTGGGAATACGCGGCCCGGGCCGGGACGGCGACGAGGTATTGCACGGGCGACGGAGAGGACGACCTGTCGCGGGCGGGCTGGTGGGGCGGCAATTCGGAGCAGCGGACACACCCCGCGGGCGAGATGGCGCCGAATGCCTGGGGCCTCTTCGACATGCACGGGAACGTCTGGGAGTGGATGCAGGACTGGTACGAGCGCGACCCGCCCGCGGCCGCGACGGATCCCGAGGGACCGGCAACAGGCTCGTACCGCGTGATCCGCGGCGGCTCCTGGAGCAGCAGCGCCGGTCTCTGCCGCTCCGCGTTCCGGGTCAGCGGCGACCCTTCCGGGCGCACGAACTCTCTCGGCTTTCGCCTCGTGAAAAAGCGGGGGGCGGATTCAAAACCCGTTCCCCCGCATCGTTCCCCGTGACGGTTCGAGCCCGCCCCCCTTTGTCCGTCAGAGTCCCCGCTTCTCGAACAGGCGAAAGACGCCGAGGAAGGCGGCGATCAGGACGATGATGACGATCCAGTGGTTGACGCCGAGAGCGGAAGGGATCGTGATCTTTCCGAAGTTGCCCCAGGTCAGGACCGTCTCCTTGAGAAACGGGAACGCCTCGGCGT
>CAZGUL010000590.1:0-1519 GCA_964529055.1 uncultured Spirochaetaceae bacterium | reverse complement strand
CGTCGAATACGAGGTCCTCGAAAAAGGTTCGAAGGGGACCTTCGGTTTCGGGAAAAAGCCCTGGATCATCGTGGCTTACCAGGTCCGGGAAAAAGAGGAAAGCGCCGGGGGAGAGGGCGGAACGGGCCTCGATTTCGACCTGGAAGAAAAAATGGGCGCCGAGGACAGGGACGGGTTCGCAAGCGTGCGGCTCACCCCGGAAGGCGTTCTTCTGAAGGTGTCGCCCCCCCGGGGCAGAGGCCGGAAGGCGACGGAACGGGACGTCATCGACAAGATCACCCGGAAATTCGGAGGCCGCTTCGACACGGCGGCGGTCGCGAAGGTTGTCAAATTCGCAGACAACGAGTACGTCAGGATAGCCGATTACGAGCACAATCCCGTCAACGACCCCGTGCTGTCGGTGGACATCGCCGACGGCGAAATGAAGGCGTTTCTGGTGCCCCATCCGCCGGGGGCGGGCGGCGCCGATCCGTCTTTCGACACCCTGGTGTCCTTTCTGCAGAACAACGGGGTCGTGTACGGCATCCGGGAAGACCTGATCCATGAAATCGAGGAGAATCCGGATTACGGAACGCCCCGTCTCGTCGCGGAAGGGGCCCGGCCGAAGATCGGAAAGGACGCGCAGATCGTCTACTCCTTCGAAACCGACACATCGAAAATCAAGCTTAAGGAAAAGAACGGCCGCGTTGATTTCAAGGAACTCAACCTCATCCAGAACGTCGTGGAAGGCCAGGTTCTGGCCCGCAAGGTCCCGCCGGAAAAGGGCGAAAGCGGCCGCACCGTGACGGGAAAGCTCCTGCCGTCCAAGGACGGCCTGGACTGCAGTCTCGACGCGGGAAAAAACGTGAAGCTTTCCGAGGACGGCGGCTCGGCAATCGCGGAAATCAACGGCCAGGTCGTCATAACCGGCGGAAAAATCAACGTGGAACCGATCTTCGTCGTTGCGGGGGACGTCAACCTGAAAACCGGCAACATCCTGTTTCTCGGAACGGTGCTTGTCAAGGGCAACGTGGACGACGGATTTTCCGTGAAGGCCGCGGGAAACATCGAAGTCATGGGGTCCGTCGGCCGCTGCGATCTGGACGCCGAGGGGGACATCATCGTTCACCAGGGCATCACCGGAAAAACAACCGGCAAGGTGCTGTGCGGCCGATCGGTGTGGTCCAAATTCATAGAAAACGCCGACGTGGAAGCGGGCGAGTTCATCGTCGTCAGCGACGGCATCATCAACTCCCGCATCATCGCGAACAAGAAGGTCCTCTGCAAGGGCAAGCGGGCCAGCATCGTCGGCGGTCACCTGCGGGCCGCTGAGGAAATCAACGCCAAGACCCTGGGGTCCGTGGCGGGCAGCGAGACCGTACTGGAAGTCGGTTACGATCCCAAGAGCAAGGCGATGTTCGACGAAATGGAGACGCAGTATCAGGACCTGGAAAAGCAGCTCGACGACGTCAATCTGAACCTGGGAACCCTGGAAAACCTGCAGAAAGTCAAACGCGTCCTGCCGGAGGATAAGCAGGCC
>CAZGUL010000589.1:0-1522 GCA_964529055.1 uncultured Spirochaetaceae bacterium | reverse complement strand
TCTGGCAGGAGGACCGCGATATCGGCGGTGCCCTTTTCGCTCCACGCCTTGACCAGGGCGGCAACCGAATCTTCAAGGCCCTTCCCCTGGAGGGATTCCGTCACGGCGCCCTTGACCACCCCGTCGAACAGCTGAAGGATGCGGTGCCGCAAATTCAATACCAGGTCCCTTCCGGCCTGCGTGATGGCGTCCCGGGACGTCTGCTCGTTCCGGGCGATCTCCCGCTTCGCTTCCGCGGCGAGCCTGGCCGCCTCGGACTCCGCGTTTTCAATGATCGCTTTGGCTTTTTTTCCGGCTTCCGCGACGATCTCCGCCGCCTTTACTTCCGCGGTGGCGATTCCCTCGCTCTTGATAGTCTCAATCAGCTCCTGAAGTTGTATGTCCATGCCTTCCTCCGCGTTCGGCGTTTATGGCGTAGTTTAACGAATGAAATCGATAAAATCAAGGAATTAATCAAAAAATCGTATGTTTTTTATCGATTAAATCGCCTCACCATTCGATCCTCCATACGACGGGTTCCCGGGCCTCTATGAGGGAAACCAGCGGGTAGGATATGCGCGCTTCCCGACCGGAAACAACGCCGTTTTCGGGAACCGCCCTTTTGACCGGTTTCGGGGCGGCGACGGAAAAGCTCAGCCGGTACGGCTTGAAAAACGCGGCGAGAAAGGACTTCGCGCGCGGGTCCAGCTCCTCGGCGGAACCCCGGGTCAGGGTCTGGGTGAAAACCGTCCCGGCATTCTCCTTCCTCAGGGTGAAAATCTCCTCGTTCCCGCCGACGAAACGGTTGAGTGCGGCGATGTTCGCGAAATCCAGGACCGCCGTGACGACGATGGCGTCCCCCGCGGCGGACCTGGCGTAGGATTTAAGGGAAAGGCCGGGAACCGCGAGGACCGTCCTGCGGAAATCGGCCTCGTCCACCGGAAAAGGCAGGAACGCGTCGTCCCGCTCCGCGTTTTCCAGGCTGACCGCCTCCGGGGACACCGTGTAGACCAGCTCCACGGACCCCGCTCCGGCATCGTTTATGGTTATATTCGCATCGATATCGATGCAGGAACCCAGGAAAAGGACGCATCCGGCCACCACCGGCAGGAGGATTGGTTTCATGTCACGCCTTCCGTTGCTTTTGAGATTTTTTCGCGCCTTTTTCGCCGGCGCTTTTTCCGGCCCCCGGAGATTCGGAGAATTTTACCGGTCCCCTGTAATACACTCCGGGCCTTTTTTCGAAAACCGTAATCTGGCGCACCAGGGAATACAGTCCCAGAAGGACTCCTCCTGTCAGCAGGGACTCCCAGGCCGTCAAAACTCTGACGATCAACAGGACATTGTTCATAGGCCGTCCCGTAAGAATAACCCGGGTAAGCCCCCCTGTGCAAGGAAAAGAGGACCTTCCCGGACGTATTTCAGCTCTTCAGCTTCACCAGGGTTTTTCCGGTCCCCCCCGCCTCGGGGCGGGCGAAGGAGAATTCCTGAACCGCGGTGCAGGTTTTCAGATAATCCCGCACTGCGCCCTGGAGAATCCCCT
>CAZGUL010000588.1:0-1538 GCA_964529055.1 uncultured Spirochaetaceae bacterium | reverse complement strand
GTTCCGGGGCGCGGGGGCTGGAACAATAGTTTTGCGTGAATCACCGCCTCCGGCAGATTAAAACGCCGCGGGAGTCACCGGGCCGCGGACCGCAGCCTGTCCGCGGGACTGATCACGCCGAGTTTGTTTTTCGTGGCCACATGGGTATAAATCATCGTGGTGCTGACGTCGGAATGGCCGAGAAGTTCCTGCACCGTGCGGATGTCGTACCCGTCTTCCAGCAGATGGGTGGCGAAACTGTGCCGCAGGGCATGAATGCCCGCGTGCTTCGGGACGCCGGATTTTCTCAGGGCGTCGTGGAAGGCCTTCTGCAGGGCGGAAGGATAGATGTGGTAGCGGCCCGGCCGCGCCGTGCGGGGACAGACGGACATGCGGTACGAGGGAAAAAGCCAGTACCAGCCCCATTCCGCGCCGGCGTTCGGGTATTTCTGATCCAGAGCGAAGGGCAGGGGGACTCCCGGCCGGTTTTCCGCCCTGTCTTCTTCATATAAGAGACGCGTGCGGGCTATCTGCTTCTGCAAATCGGGAATAAGGTTTCGCGACAGCAGCGTCATCCGGTCCTTGTTTCCCTTGCCGGACCGGACGGTGAGGCCCCCTCCTTCGATGTCGAGATCCTTGATGCGGAGTTCCAGACATTCGGACAGGCGCAAGCCTCCTCCGTAAATAAGCCTGCACATGAGAAGGTATTCGCCGGTCAGATTGCCGAATATCGCGCCGATCTCCTCCCGCGAAAGGACGACGGGCAGCTTTTTATATCCATGCGCGCGGACCACGGAATCGAGTCCCGAGATTTGCTTCGACAGAACGTTCCGGAAGAAGAAAAGAAGGGCGATGAACGCCTGCTTCTGGGTGGAGAAGGAAATGTTGCGCCGTGTGGAAAGATGAGTGAGGTAGCTCCGGACGTCATCGTCGGTCAGCTCCCCGGGAGGTTTTCTTTTCAACCATTTCGAGAAGTCCTCCGCCCAGTGGATATACGTCTTTTCCGTGCTGTAGGATTTGTTCTGGACCCGGAGTTCGGCCTTCATCGCGGAAAGGGCCCCTTCCCACGCGCCTGTGTTCGCTGTTTTTTTCGGACTTTCCGCCGCAGCGCGGGTGAAATCATGATACAGACGGACCGCGTCCGCCGCCTGTCTGACCTGCCAGGCCTGGAGTTTGCCCCGAAGGGAATCGAGGAAAAGGTCCGCCGGGTTCTCGCTGCCGGTGTCCGGAATTTCAGCGTAAAACCGGCGGTACATGACGATCCATTTCAGATACCAAGGCCGGAATTTCCCGGCGATTTTGCACGTGTTTTCCAGATAGTCGGCCATGCCGGCGGGGTCATAGGTTTCCATGAGGCTGTCATCCTCCCGGGAACAATAGTTTTATGCTTTATATGACTGCCGGATTTGGAACAGCGCTTTTGTCTGAAACCCCGGAATTTCAAAATTATTGCGCTTTGAGCCGGGAGGGACTAAAATAGGGGGAAAAGTCGTGGGTAGAATATGTTAGGTTGACGCCTTCGGCGCAAAAAGGAGAATAAAAATGAAGTTAAGTAAAAT
>CAZGUL010000587.1:0-1538 GCA_964529055.1 uncultured Spirochaetaceae bacterium | reverse complement strand
TTTCCCTTGTCCGCCTTCTCAAGGACCATCCGGATCGCCTCCTCCAGGGCGCGGTTGAACTCCTCCGGGCGGTTCATCATCAGGAAGTGATCCGCGTTCTTGAGGACAATGGCATCGAAGGACAGCATGTGCCGCCGGTTCGCCTCGTAGTTGACGGGCCAGAGGTCCCCGTTCACGCTGACGACGGGTACCCGGACCTGATCGAAGACCCTGGCCGCCTCCCCCGTGACATACTGCATCATCAGCTCGTCCATGGCGCTCAGGGCCACGGCCGGCGGCGCCGCCGACATGTCTGCGATAATCCACTCGCGAAGCCGCTGATCGGTCCGGGGCGAGATCATCTGCCCGACGAACTGCCGGCTCCCGGCCCGGAAATCCTTCTTCAGGGGAGCGGTCATCGTTTCGAGCACTTCGCGGGTCATGGGGTGCTCGACGTTTTTGAGCGTGTCGACGCCGATCAGGCCGGCGACCCGGCCGGGCAGCAGGCGCGCGGCCTCCGCGACCACCGAGCCGCCCATGGAATGGCCGATCAGGATGACGCGGCGGCTGCCCGTGGCCTCGACCACGGCCCGCACGTCCTCCCCGAAAGCGCCCATGGTGTACTTCGTCCGCCCCATGCCCGAGTGGCCGTGCCCCGCCAGGTCGAGAACCACCACGCGGTGCGTCCGGGAAAAGAACGGCACCTGCTCGCGCCAGTAGCGGGCGTCGCAGCTCCAGCCGTGGACGAACACCAGGGCCGGCTCCCCCGCGCCATAGACCTCATAGGAAATCGGCGTGCCGTCGCCGGACAGGGCGACATGGGGCCAGTCCGCCGGGGCAGCTGACACCGTCCCGATCGCCATGACCAGGAACACGATGCAGCCTGCCAGGCATATGAAATATTTCGGGGCCGATCGGAGGCGGCGTTCCGCCGTCACCGCGGTGTCGTGTACACTCATTCTCCTGTCCCTCCCTCCGCCCGCGGGCGGCATTCATTGCTTATTTCCAGGAACACCGGCCGGACCTTCGGCGACAGGTTCCCCTCTTTCCCGGAACGGCGGATCAGGACGCGGCCGCCTCGGCGAATTCGAAGACGAAGTCCCCCTCGCATGTGTCGCCCGACTGCATCCGGCAGCCGGTGATCTCCGGCGTCGCTGTGTACTTCAGGCCAAGGGCGTCGAACCAGCAGGCCAGCCGGTAGATGACCCCGCATTCGTATCCATCGATCGCCCCGATGCGAACCATCCCCTTGTAGGCGAAACAATTCTTCGGGGCGAACTCCCAGTGCAGCGTGTTCTCGCGGTCCGTGTCGAACCGGCCGTTCATGAACGGCGGGACACACAGCCTGGCGGCGCCGGAGAAGAATTTTTTGAATTCCTCGAAGGACACCATTTTCTCCGCGGCCATGCCCAGTGCCTTTTTCATCCTGGCCATCTCCAGGGGCGCCATGGACCGGATCGCCGCTTTGTTGACCCGGTTGGCCGTTTCGATGCCGCATTCCCGGAAGCAGTTGTAGAACCACATCCCGTCATGGGTCATCCAGGAGCGGTTCAGAAACT
>CAZGUL010000586.1:0-1551 GCA_964529055.1 uncultured Spirochaetaceae bacterium | reverse complement strand
TGATCGCCCCGGGAATGACTTCCCCGGCGAACTCGTCCGGTCCCGGACATCGATGACAACGACGCTTTTCGCGTCCACCATTCTTTTAGCCTCCGCGGCGCTTATGGATTTGACTTCCTTCGCCGCCTTGGCCACCAGGGATTCGGCGGTTTCCGCGGCGACGACGCCGGCCAGGGGAACAAGGAGAAGAAGGGCGAAAACGACGGTTTTCCGGATAATTGTCATGCATGCACCTCCGGTGGAGCGAATCGTATCGATACGTTCTTATCGACAGAAACGCGGCATAATTACTAAGAATATTATACTTTCCAGGTCAGGATTTCCAGAAATTTTCAAATATTTACCGAATTTTCAGTACTATTTGCCCTCCGGGGAGGGTAGAACGCAGTTTATTCGCCGTGGTAGAGGTGCAGGGCCTCAACCGGGAAGCCGGCGAGAACCTTCCCGTAGTGAAGAAACGGAAGCCCCACCGCCGCCGCGACCCCCGCGATGCGGGAGCCCGCCGAGGTCAGGATGTCCGCCGCGGCCTTCAGGGTGCCGCCGGTGGCGATGAGGTCGTCGACGAGCATCACCGTGCGGGGCTCGGCGATGTCCGCCTTGTGAATTTCGATGGAGTCCTGGCCGTACTCCAGGGAGAAGGAGCGGGAGTACACGGGACCCGGCAGTTTGCCCTTCTTGCGGACCAGAATGAGGGGCAGGCCGAGCTTTTCCGCCACCGGCGCGGCGAACAGGAAACCCCGGGCCTCGATCCCCGCCACGGCGCCGGCATTCCATTCCCGGGCGAAGCCGCACATGCGGTCCACGCACCACCTGAAGGCCTCCGGGTTCGTCAGGATGCTCGTTATGTCGTAGAAGAGAATTCCCGGCTTAGGGAAATCAGGTATCTTGCGGATCACAGTGTCGAGGTCGAAATCGCTCATGGACGCATGGTAGTATGAAAGCCCCGGCCTGTCAACTTTTCTAAGGATAGGAGCGCTTGAAAGCCGGCACCCGGGCAAAGGCGTTTTCCGTCCACGGCGATGTCACGCCCCGGCGTATCAGCTCGTGCCCCAGCGCGGCGATCATCGCGCCGTTGTCGGTGCACAGCACCGGTGACGGGAACACGACGGACAGGTCCGTCCTTTCCCTGAGAGACGCCCGGAGACGGGAGTTGGCGGCAACGCCGCCGCCCGCGACGATCCTCCGGATGCCCGTTTCCTCGACGGCCCGGAAGAGCCGCCGCAGCAGGATGTCCACCGCCGCCTTCTGAAAGGAGGCCGCGATGTTCTCCGGCGTGGCCTCCCGGCCTGGATTGCGGAATTTGTCCAGCTGGTTTATCACCGCCGTCTTCAGTCCCGAATAGGAGACGTCGAAGCGGTGCTCCCCCTTGTGCAGGGACGGGTCGGGAAACGAGAAGGCTCCGTCGTCCCCGTTCCGCGCGAGGCGGTCCACGGCGGCCCCCCCGGGGTAGCCGAAACCGTAGTGCTTCGCCACCTTGTCGAAGGCCTCCCCGGTGGGGTCGTCGATGGTGGTTCCCAGAACGGATATGTCGTCGAAGTCCTTCACGACGGC
>CAZGUL010000585.1:0-1558 GCA_964529055.1 uncultured Spirochaetaceae bacterium | reverse complement strand
CAGGAAGAGGCGGCTCCTTGCCGGGGTGCTGTCCCTTTCGGCCTATGCCGCGCTGATGCCGCTCCTGGGTTTCGTCACCACGGGCACCGCGTACCTGGCCTTCAGCTTTGTCTATTTCGGCGGAAAGCCCGCGCGCCTGGTTCCGAAGTTCGTTCTCGTCGGCGCGGCGATATCCCTCGGGCTCTACTTTCTGTTCGAGTACCTTTTCAACGTGTTTCTACCCCACGGAATCCTGATATAGACGGGAATCAGCGCCGGTTCAGCTCCGTCAGCCTCTCCTCGAAGTGGGTGACGTGGCCCTTCAGGTGCTCCAGGTAGTCGGTCATCAGGAAGCGGAGGCTGACCTCACCGCCGTCCTTCAGCCACACGTGGTCCAGCGCGTCCGGGGAAACGGTCCGCATCAGGTGGGCCAGAAGGATGTTGTAACTCCTCCACAGGGCGAGGAGGTCGGCGAATTGCATGCCGTTGTGCTTTTCCACCGTGAGCCAGTCCAGGCCGTAGGCCGGAAGGTTCAGGGTGTCCGTGAGCTGGAGGCGCACGAACCTCTGGTGGTTGTTCGCCGCCGAGTCGACCAGGTGGCCGATGATTTCCTTCAGGGACCAGGAGTCCGCATTCAGATTGATCGAAGCGAAGCCGTCCTCCGTCCCTCCGTGTTTTTCGGCGAAGGCCTTTACGATCCTTTCCAGTTCGTCCGCGGTATTTTTCATGTAACATCCCCCTTTCAGGAGACGATTTTCCCCCCGGGACGGATTTTATTCAAGGCCCGCCGAAGGTTTCCCGCGGTGCGGCAGCCGCGCCGTTCGACGGAAAGTGTTTCGCATCGAGACCTTTCCGTGGTAGTCTTCCGTAATCTTATCTTCCGAAAAGGAGTGCATCGAACATGAGCGAACCGTTACCGTTTTCTTCCTCCGTAAAAATGGGTGATTACATCTTCGTGTCGGGAAAAATCGGCAAGGACCCCGCCAGCGGCGGCATCGCGAAGGGCGACATCAAGGCCCAGACGCTGCAGACCCTCGACAACCTGGCCGCCGAGCTGCGCCAGTACGGGCTGGGGATGGAGGCGGCGGTGAAAACCACGGTCTTCCTGACCGACATGCGCCATTTCGAGGACATGAACAGCGTTTACCGCACCCGGTTCGGCGCGAAGCCGCCCGCCCGGTCCTGCGTCGGCGTGAGCGCCCTGCCCAACAAGGACGCGCTGGTGGAGATCGAGCTGATAGCCTGTTCCGCTTCCTGATTCCGGCGTTTTACGGTACCATGGCTGAAAACCGGCAGCGGAGGGATGGCATGAACACGACAAAAACGGGCTGGATCGGGCGGGTCTGCGCCGAATGGAACGAAAAAATACCCGCGGCGGGCGGCATTCCGGCGGAAAGCGTCGCTCCGGGCTGGATAAAAGGCCCGGAAACCGAAAGGACCATGCTGACCCAGTCCCGGCTGGCCTACACCTTCCTTCACGCCGGGCTTCCCGCGGGGACGGAGGACGGTAAAACCGGGCACACCCGGGCGGCCCTCGCCCGGGCAGCCTCCCGTTCCAGTGCGGCGAGCAGCTCGGCGT
>CAZGUL010000584.1:0-1559 GCA_964529055.1 uncultured Spirochaetaceae bacterium | reverse complement strand
CGATGTCATGGGGCGCGGCGCCGCGGCCGGAGCCGGGGTAGCAGCGGGGGGGCTTGTCCGGGGGGCGGCCGGCGCAGCGGAAGCCGCCGGGGGGGCCTCCGGGGCGGCGGGAGAGGTGTCCTGCGGGGCGGCCTGCGGAGAAGCTTCCGGCTCCGGAGCGGCTTTTTCCCCGGGGGACCCGACGGGCGCCGCCGCGGCTTCCGCCGCGGAACCGTCCCGCGAACCGTCCTCCCGGTTTTCCCGGGGAACAGGCAGTTCCCCGTTCTGCCCGGGCGCGGCTTTCGTGGCGCATCCGTACAGAAACAGGGCTGCCGCGACAACCGCGATGGCGGTTCGGACGGAGGAAAAAATCGGACCCTTCGTTTTCATGCGGCCACCTCCCGCCTACGGGACGCTGCGGAAAATTTCTTCCAGTTTTTCCCGGTTTTTCCGGGACAGATATTCGATGCCGATTTCCCGCGGGTCGATCCAGAACTGCCGGACATCCTCGGGGGTCCAGGTCTCAAGCGGCTCCCGGAAGTATGCGGGCTTCGGGGCGAGAAAATTTTCGATCCCGTCGGGAACGGCGAAATGGTACACGGACAGGCCGGCGGGAATCTTCCCCTCCGCAAGGCCGGGGATTTCCGGCCTCCCCTCGTCCTTCGGCGCCGGCTTGTACACCAGGACCGTCACGGCCACAAGGAGGGCCAGCGTCGTTCCCGACGCGAGGCCGATGAGGAATCCCTTTTTCAGTCCCGGCGGGACCTTCAGAAAATCACGCATTTTCCTTTTCCGGCATCGAATCCAGGCGGATCGAAACGACCTTCGACACGCCCGACTCCTCCATTGTAACACCCAATAACGTTTTCGCCCCGGCGACGGTTTTCTTGTTGTGGGTGATGATGACGAACTGTGAAGCGTTTCCGAATTCCATCAGCATGTTCACGAAACGGCCCACGTTGCTTTCGTCCAGGGCGGCATCGATTTCGTCCAGCAGGCAGAAGGGGGAAGGCTTGACCATGTACGTCGCGAACAGAAGGGCCACCGCGGTCAGTGACCTCTCGCCTCCCGAAAGAAGGGCGATGCTCTCCAGGTTTTTTCCGGGGGGCTGGGCGAAAATCTCGATTCCCGATTCCAGGACCTTGTCCGGTTCCGAAAGGCGGACCTCGGCGCGGCCCCCGCCGAAAAGGCGGCGAAACATGAGGTGAAAATTCTTCCGGATTTTTTCGTAGGTGGCGAGAAAAAGCTCCGCCGACTCCACCCGGATTTCCTCGGTGACCTTTTCCAGGTCTTCCCGGGCTTTTTTCAGATCCGCGAGCTGGGCCGTCAGAAAGTCGAACCTCTCCTTGACCTCGGCGAATTCCTCCGGGGCCATGAGATTGACGGCCCCAAGCTTCTTCTGCTCCTCGCGCAGATCGGCGAGGCGGTCCCGCAGGTCCTTCGTGGGAGTGGAAATCTCGTACAGCCGCGGTTCGTATTCAGCCAGTTCCCGGGAATGACGCTCGCGAAAGTTGTCGTAGATGTTGCGGATCTCCGTCGTAGTCTCCGCCAGTTCCATCTGCAGCTTCTCGACGGAGTTC
>CAZGUL010000583.1:0-1577 GCA_964529055.1 uncultured Spirochaetaceae bacterium | reverse complement strand
CCCTTCTTCTGGCGGAGGCCGGACGGCAATGGTCCGTGGAAGCCCTGCTGGCCGGCGAATCGGGCGTCATGGTGGGGATCGATAACCAACAGATGGTGATACGCCCCCTCAGCGACTCCTGGGAAAAGAAGTCCCTGTTCGACCCCGACCTGCTGCGCGTGGTGCGCGTCCTCGGCGTCTGATCCCCTACGGGGCAGGCCGAAGCGTGACTTTCCTCACGCCCGGCTTATTCGCCCCGGGAACGGACACCGTGCCGGTGCCCTCCCATTTTCCGCCGGAGGCCTCCTCTTCCAGGACCCAGCCCTCCGGAAGGTGAAAGTCCGAGGCGGGCGCGGAGGCCTTCTCCTCGGTCCACTGAACGTGCATTGCCCCCCCAGGCTCCGCCATCCGAACCGCCACCGGAAACCCGC
This sequence comes from uncultured Spirochaetaceae bacterium, assembly GCA_964529055.1. Lineage (GTDB taxonomy): Bacteria > Spirochaetota > Spirochaetia > DTKZ01 > DTKZ01 > JAKQWJ01. The sequence goes on along the minus strand of CAZGUL010000583.1, from coordinate 1,167 downwards.
CCACCCGGAGAGGGGAGGGCCGGCTGAGGGAGGGAAAGAAGGCTCCCTGCTCAATGTCCGGGTGATAATCCCAATAAAACTCCCCGACCGTGTTTTCCGCGAGAAAACGCGCCATCATTTCCGCCGCCCCGACGCACCGCGCGTCTCCGTAGAAGGCGCCCCACTCCCCGATCAGCAGCGGCATGCCCATGCGGCGGGCCTCTTCCACCCGGTTGCGCATCATGATGCCCAGGCGCTCCGGGCTCGGCTCATGGTGAAGGCCCGTGTCCAGCACGATGTCGTAAAAGTGCGGCATGTACGCCTGGAGGGGATCCCGGCGGCCCTGGTCGTCCACCAGCGGCTCGATGGCCGACAGGGCGCCCGAATTGGCCAGCACACAGGGCTCCAGGAAAAAGATGCCCGTGGGATGCACCTCCCGGACCGCCCGGTAAACCCGCTGGTACATGGGAAGGAGGGCGCGCCGTTCAAACGCCTGCATCGCCGGCGCGACAGCGGCCAGAAACCGCTCATAGCGCCGCGGGTCCCCGGCCGCGGTGAGCAGCCACCAGGGATAGGGCTCCTCCTTGAGGCTTTCCATCAGCGCGGCGGGCGTCCGGGGCATCTCCGCCCCGCGAAGGATGTCCGGCAGCGCCATCCAGACCGCCCATGCGATGCGGCGGATGTCCGAACCGACAAACGGCTCGTTGAGAATGTCGAACCCGATCACCGTCGGGTTGTTCCGGTACCGCTGCGCGACATGGCGCCAGGCAAGGGCAAAATGGTCCTGAATCCCGACCCCGTCCGGCCCCGGGGCGTTGTTCCAGAAATTGTCAAAGGCCCGGTGGATCTTCGGGCTGACAAGGTACGCCGTGCTCCAGATGCTTCCCAGGGTCCGGTGGGGAAGCCCGTCGTCCAGCGTCGCCCAGGGCGGCGCGCCGTCGCCGCCGGGAATGGCGGGACCGTACAGATCCTGATGCATGTCGAGAATGACATGGATGCCCGCGTCCGCGGCCCAGGACACCACCCGGTCCACCCCTTGCAGGTATTCCTCGCTGTACTGGCCCGGCGCCGGCTCGATGGCCGACCAGAAGATCATGTACCGGACCGAGGTCATCCCCCAGTCGCGCAGCCTCCGAAAGTCGTCTGGCCCCTGCCATGGCGCGTGATAGTCCTTCGGGCCCTTTGATC
>CAZGUL010000582.1:0-1587 GCA_964529055.1 uncultured Spirochaetaceae bacterium | reverse complement strand
ATCCTCTGGGCGTAAATTTCGAAGGTGTCCCCCAGCCTAAAAAGCCGGCTCGCATGAAGGCAGCCCCGCCCTCTGAGAAGGGCCCGGACCGGCCGCGGGAACCTCTCCGGATGATGTCCCGTTATCCTCATCCGGCGGACCCTGAAACCGAACATCCCCAGGACCCTCCGGGCGGACCCGGTGTCCCACACGGTAAAATGATCGGCCGGGCTTTCATCATAGAACTTCCGCGGGAAGAACCGCCCGCTCACGCCCCTGCCGTTCGGCGTAGACAGGGCGAGAAAGCCTCCGGGCCTCACCAATCCTGCGGCTTTTTCGAGACCCCGCCGCAGCGGATCGAAATGTTCCGCCACGTACCACAGTGTCACCGCGTCGAAGGTTTCCCCGGGATCCCAGGAGAGAAAATCTCCCCGCTCCGCGGGGATGCGGAGCTCTTCCCGCACGTACCCCACCGCGGCCTCCGCCACGTCCAGTCCGCGCGCGGCGAATCCCGCTTCCCGGGCCGCCGCCAGAAACGGTCCGTAGGCGCAGCCCGCGTCGAGCAGGGTTTTTCCCTCACCGCCGCCCAGGAGACCGGCGAGGATTTCCAGGCGGCCCCGGGAAAATTCCTTTATCCTGCCGAAGTCCTCGAGATAGGTTTTCCCATACTGCCTGCTGTAGTCCCGGAAAAAATAATCCGTGTCGTACACGGCGGATTCCTTTGTAAACTTCTGCATGTAGGCGATGCCGCACCTGCGGCAGCGGAAGAAGGTCGCGGCCCTTTTCCGGTGAATCGAAGCGTTTCCCGCGGTCCCGCAGACCGGGCAGGAGGAGGGGCCGGAGGGCGCTAGTCCGCCGACGAGACTGCAGAGGTCACCGGCGTCCCCGGCGGCATCCTCCGGCCGCCGGCGGAGGATTTCCGGCCGCAGGACGACGTCCTTCAGTTTTTTGCCTCCGATCCTTTTCACCCCCAGAGACGCGAATCCGGCCCTGCGGGAAAGCCGGTCGTGATAGCGGGTCGGGTTGACCAGCGCCGGGAGGCAGCCTTCCTTCTCCGCCTCGTACGGAGTCAGTCCGAAGGACGTGAACACCGCGTCGTAGCCCGGGAGGATCGGCCGGATTTCCCGCAGCCCCCGGAAAACCCTTCCCCCGCAGCTTTCGACGGGGGCGGCGAACGCCGGGCCTTCCACGATGTCGATGTCCCGGGGATCGAAAAGCCCGGAGCGCAGAAGGGCCCGGAGCGTCCTGCCCGTGAGACCCGCGGGATCCTCCCCCCCGAAGGAGAGAAGGACCCTCTTCAGCCGGGGGGGCGGCTCCCTGCCCTGCTTGGCGGGTCCCTCGGCAACGAGACCGGAGTCCGCGATGTTGGCGGGGAGCCTCCGGCAGAGGCGCGGGAAGGTGTCTATCAGGAAGGAAAAAAGGCCCCGCGCCGGGCCGCCTTCGTCGATGCCCGCGGAAACCCGTCCGCGGGATATTTCCCCGAATTCCCGGACCCCCGTTTCCCGGCGGTCGAAGACGACGATATCGGCGTCAAATTCCCCGGGATCGAAAACCACCCTGTTCCGGGAAAGGTCCGGGGCGAGGAGATTCCTGATTTCCTCCCAGCCC
>CAZGUL010000581.1:0-1601 GCA_964529055.1 uncultured Spirochaetaceae bacterium | reverse complement strand
CCTGTCGGAATTCTCACGCTTCAACAACGAGCCGAGCTTCCTCCTGAAGATGATCGACGACCTCCTGTACATCACCTATTCCTGCATCGGGTACGATTACCAGATCTCCGACGAGACCAAGCTGTTCATCGTCATGTGCTTTCTTCCGCTGAAGCAGAACCTGGCCAGGGACAGGACGATGATCGTAAATCTCTTCAAGTACGACACCGTCTCCGACCACCGCCGCACGGTCCTTCTGGAGCACTGGAAGATTTTCAGCAACGAGATCTACAAGGTCGGCGGGGGCCGGCCCCGGTCTTTTCTGAAGTCCCTGCGCTACCTGGCCCAGTACGACGCGAAAAACGGCACCGGGTTCTTCGACCGGGTCGCGGCGGCGTATTACACCTTCGCCCAGCTCGTCGTGAAGGCCGACGGCACGGTGACGAAGGCCCAGGCGAAGAGGCTCATCAAGGTGAGGGCCCTCATTTACGGGGAAAGCGTCGCCGCCGAGGACCGGGAGCAGGCCCAGGCGGAGGCCGCCGCGGTCAGGACCGAGGAGGTCCCGGAGGACGAGACCCTCGAGGACGTGATGGCCAAAATCAACAACCTGATCGGCATGGGCAAGGTGAAGGACCAGATCGCCACGTTCATCAACGTCATCAAGATCCACCGGGAACGGGAACGCCGCGGCCTGCCGGTGACGCCGCTTTCGCTCCACGCGGTCTTCTACGGCCCGCCGGGAACGGGAAAGACGACGATAGCCCGCTACCTGGGCAGGGTGTACCGCTGCCTGGGTCTTTTGAAAAAAGGCCACCTGGTGGAAACCGACAGGGCGGGCCTCGTGGCGGGGTATGTGGGTCAGACCGCCATCCGGACCGACCAGGTCTTCCAGGAGGCGCTTGACGGGGTGCTCTTCATCGATGAGGCCTATTCGCTGACGTCGAAGGACACCGGCAAGGATTTCGGCCAGGAGGCGGTGGAGACCCTGCTGAAGCGGATGGAGGACCACCGGGACAGGATCGCCGTCATCGTCGCCGGGTACCCCGACGAGATGCGGGACTTCATCGAATCCAACCCCGGCCTCCGCACCCGCTTCAACCGCTTCTTCTTCTTCGAGCACTACAGCCCGCAGGAACTTGTGCAGATATTCGAGGTTTTCATGGAGAACGCCCGCTTCACGCTGACGCCGGGGGCGCGGCGGGGGCTTCTGGCCTATATCACCGTGCATTTCGAGCGCCGCGACCGCAGTTTCGGCAACGGCCGTTTCGTCCGGAACCTGTTCGAGCGCATCGTGGAAAAGCAGGCAAACCGGATCGCCGAAACGAGCCCGCTGACGGACGAAATTCTCTGCACCATCACGAAGAGGGACATCCCCGAGGTCGGCGAGATCGACGAGATGAAGGGCGGCGACGGCAATCTTGCCGCCGGAGCCGGGACCGGTCCGGCGGGCGGGGCCGGCCGCTAGGCCCCCGGGGGGCCGAAAATTCCGGCCACGGCGGCGGGGCCGAAAATCCGTTCCGCCGCGCGGCGGAATTCATCCGGCAGGGGGGCCCTGGCGGTGACGGTTTCCGGGGCGGTGCCGGTCCTGCCGCGCGGCGGCGCGGATCCGTCCCCGGCGGCGG
>CAZGUL010000580.1:0-1613 GCA_964529055.1 uncultured Spirochaetaceae bacterium | reverse complement strand
GTCCGAGAAGGCGGGGACTCTGGTGGAGTTCGAGCCGGATCCGGACATCTTCGGGGAATTCGAGTTCAATCCGGAATTCATCGAAAAGCGGATGTGGAACTACGCGTACCTGAACAAGGGACTCACCCTTGTTTACAACAATCAGGAGTTCCGCAGCGACAACGGACTTCTGGACCTGCTGGCCTCCGAGGTGGGAAGCACGGTCTTCTACGACATCGTCTATTTTTCCGGCAACCACCTGGAATTCTCCTTCACCCACACGGAAAATTACGGGGAAACCTATTTTTCCTTCGTCAACGGCCAGTTCACCAGCGACGGCGGCACCCACCTGTCGGCCTTCCGGGAAGGCATCCTGAAGGGGGTCAACGAGTTCTTCGGGAAAAACTATTCCGGCAGCGACGTCCGGGAGGGCTTTGCCGGGGCGATCGCGGTGAAGCTGAAAAACCCGATCTTCGAGAGCCAGACGAAGAACAAGCTGGGCAACGCGGAAATCCGCGGCTGGATCGTCGGCGAGGTGAAGTCCGCCGTGGTGACGGCCCTCCAGCGGAACAAGAAAATCGCGAAGCGCCTGGAAGAGAAGATTCTGAACAACGAAAAGCTCCGCAAGGAGCTCTCCCTGGTCCAGAAGGAGGCCCGGGAGGCGGCGAAGAAAATCGCCCTGAAAATCCCGAACCTGAAGGACTGCAAGTACCACCTGGGCGAGGACGGCGACAAGGGCGAAAACTCCATGATTTTCCTCACCGAGGGGCAGAGCGCGTCGGGGTCGATGGTCTCCGCCCGGGACGTGTACACCCAGGCGATCTTCTCCCTCCGGGGAAAACCGCAGAACATGTTCGGCAAGAAGCGGACCGCCATCTACCAGAACGAGGAGCTCTTCAACCTGATGACCGCCCTCGGGATCGAGAACGATCTGGAAAACCTCCGGTACGGCAGGATCATCATCGCCACCGACGCGGACTACGACGGTTTTCACATCCGGAACCTTCTGCTGACCTTCTTCCTGAACTACTTCGAGGAGCTCGTCGTCGCAGGGAGGGTCTTCATCCTGGAGACGCCTCTCTTCCGGGTGCGGAACAAGCGGGAAACCCGCTACTGCTACTCGATCAAGGAGCGTGACGAGGCGGTCAAGGCGATCGCGGGGCCGGAAGTCACCCGGTTCAAGGGGCTCGGGGAGATAAGCCCCAGCGAGTTCGGCCAGTTCATCGGCCTGAACATCCGGCTTCTGGAGGTCAACGTCAAGTCCATCAAATCCATCCCGGAAACGCTGGAATTCTACATGGGCAAGAACACCCCGGAGCGCCGGACCTTCATCATGGAGAACCTGATTTAGCATGACGTACATCAATAAACTCTACGAGACGAATTTCATCGAATACGCCTCCTACGTCATCAAGGACCGGGCGATTCCCCATCTCGACGACGGTCTCAAGCCGGTCCAGCGCCGGATCCTGCACAGCCTCTTCGAGATGGACGACGGCAAATTTCACAAGGTGGCCAACGTGGTGGGGCACTGCATGAAGTACCACCCCCACGGGGACGCCTCCATCTACGAGGCCCTGGTGGTGCTGGCCAACAAGGAAATCCTGATCGACCGGCAGGGCAACTTCGGCAAC
>CAZGUL010000579.1:0-1618 GCA_964529055.1 uncultured Spirochaetaceae bacterium | reverse complement strand
CGAGGACAAGGAGGTTTCCCACGCTCTCTTCCACCTGCTGGAAAAAAAGAGGCGCATCACCGACGACCTCTGGCTTCTATTGAGAAGGGTCGAAGACCGCTTTTTCGAGGCCGGGGAAAACCACGGGCACTCCCACTCCCACTAGGTTTTTCCCAAAAGCCCCAACGGAGCCCTTTGAGTCGGCCGGAAGGCTGTCAAGCACAAATACTTGACAGGCTTCCGGCCCGTCACTATAATCGCCATGCCGTGAGGAGAGAGATCGGGATGGACCTGGAAAAACAGCTGGAGTCGAGGATCCGCCTCGGAAGGCTTTTCGACCTGTATTCGGGACTGTTGACGGAACGCCAGAGGAAAGCCTTTGAACTGCACGACCTGTCCGACTTGAGCCTCCAGGAAATCGCCGAGACAATGGGGGGGAGCCGCCAGGGCGTTTACGACCTGGTTCAGCGGGCCCGCCAGAGGCTCCTGGAACTGGAGGCATCGCTCGGTTTCGAAGCACGTCTCGAATCCCGGAGAAAGGCGATTCGGACGATCCTGTCGCGTTATTCGAGCGAGCTTCCTTCCCCTTTCGTAAAGGAAATGGAAGAAGCTTTGGCGGAGAATGCCGAGGAGGCAATGGAACGGGATGTTTGACGCACTGAAGGAACGCCTCGAAACGGTTTTCAAGGCGCTTCGCGGAAAAGGAAAACTCAACGAAGCCGATATCGCCGACGCCCTAAGGGAAGTCCGGAGGGCCCTGCTTGAAGCGGACGTTCACTACAAGGTCGCGAAAGACCTTGTCGAGAAGATCAGGGCCCGCTGCACCGGCGCCGATGTCCTCGAGTCCATCACGCCCGCCCAGCAAGTCACGGCCGTCGTTTACGAAGAACTGGCGCGGCTGATGGGGGAGGGCCCCGCGAACCTCGCGGTCTCGCCGAAGCCTCCGACGGTGTACATGCTGGTGGGGCTCCAGGGATCGGGAAAAACCACGACCGCTGAAAAACTTGCCCGGCGTCTTTCAAAAGGGCATCGGCCGCTCTTGGTCGCATGCGACTTGCAGCGGCCCGCTGCGGTCGAACAGCTCAGGGTGCTTGCCGAGCAGGTAAAGGTCCCGTTTTTCGGCCCGGGGGAGGGGCGGGACACCCCGCTGGCAGTCGCGTCGCAGGCGCTCCGGTACGCTGAAGAGCACTTGGCGGACATGATCCTCCTCGACACCGCCGGCCGCCTCCACCTCGACGAACCGCTCATGCAGGAGCTCGAGTCCATCGGCAATACCGTGAAACCGCACGAAGTCCTCCTTGTCGTGGATGCCATGACCGGGCAGGAAGCGGTCAACGTGGCCGCCCGCTTTCACGAGCGCCTCGGGCTGACGGGGGTCATCCTTTCGAAGCTGGACGGCGATGCCCGAGGGGGTGCCGCGCTGGCGATCCGTGCGGCGACTGGGGTTCCGATCAAGCTAGCCGGGGTCGGCGAAAAAGTAGAGGACCTGGAGGAGTTCGACGCACGCCGAATGGCCCAGCGAATCATGGGAATGGGGGACCTCACCGGCCTGATGGAAAAGGTCCAGGCGGTAGCGGACCGCGAGTCCCTAGAGATGTTTTGAGATTAGATTAGGTATATAGTGTTTTCATTGGTGTAG
>CAZGUL010000578.1:0-1619 GCA_964529055.1 uncultured Spirochaetaceae bacterium | reverse complement strand
GCCAGCGCGTCGAAGTAGCCGAGGGCGGAGTTCGACTTCGGGCAGGTGGCCAGGTACAGGGCCGCGTGGGCCAGGTGATACTGCCCCTCCGGCATGCCCACCCGGTCGAAGGCCCGGGCGGCCGCCTCCACGACGCCCAGTGCGCCGGGGTCGGCCAGTCCCACGTCCTCGCCGGCAAGGATCAGCATCCGCCGGAAGATGAAGTGGGGATCCTCCCCGGCGCGGACCATCCGTGCCATCCAGTACAGGGCGGCGTCCGGGTCCGAGCCGCGCAAGGATTTGATGAAAGCCGAAATCGTGTCGTAATGGTAGTCCCCCTCCTTGTCGTAGAGGACCGCGCGCCGCTGGATCGATTCCTCCGCCGCCGCCAAATCGATGCGGATTTCCTCACCCTCGGGGGGCGGAAAACGCGAAGGCGTCGTCTCCACGGCGAGTTCCAGCGCGCCCAGGATGCTCCGGGCGTCCCCGTCGGCGACCTTCACCAGGTGCTCCAGCGCCTCGTCGTCGAGCCGCACCTTGAAGCTTCCGTAGCCGCGGACCGGGTCCTCGAGGGCGCGGCGGGCGATGAGGCGCAGGTCGCCTGAGTCCAGGGCCTTGAGCTGGAAAACCCGGCTCCGGGAAACCAGCGCGGAATTGACCTCGAAAAACGGGTTTTCCGTCGTGGCGCCGATCAGGATCACCGTACCGTTCTCGACCCAGGGCAGAAGCGCGTCCTGCTGGGCCTTGTTCCACCGGTGCACCTCGTCGACGAAGAGGATGGTCCTGCGGTCGTAGAGTTCCCGGTCCTTCCGCGCCTGCTCCACCGCTTCCCGGACGTCCTTGACTCCGGAGAGCACCGCGTTGAGGGACTTGAACTCGCAGGCCGTCGTGTTGGCGATGACCCGGGCCAGCGTCGTTTTGCCCGTGCCGGGCGGGCCGGAAAAAATGACCGACGACAGCCTGTCCGCCTGTATGGCCCGGCGCAGCAGCCGCCCCGGCCCGAGAATGTGGTCCTGCCCGACGAACTCGTCGATCGTCCGGGGACGCATCCGGGCGGCCAGGGGCTCCCGGGAGGAATCGTAGGCGGAGGAGAACAGGGCGTTATCGTCGTTCCGTGCCATCCGTCAAGGATAGCGGAGGGCCGGGCAAAAATCAACGATCCCCCCGGTCCGCGCCCTCTCCGGACCGGTTATTGAAAAACCGCCCCGCCCCGGTTAAGCTTCATACCATGATCATCCTCGACATCCTTCTCTTTCTTTTCGGCATCCTCCTTTTATGGGCGTCCTCGGAGCTCGTCATCCGCAACATCGGGCCCATCGCCCGGCGGTTCCGGGTCCGGGAGCTGGTGGTGACGATCCTGGGAGTCAGCGTCTTCTCTTCCCTGCCGGAACTATCCATATCGGCCCTGTCCGCCCTGCGGGGAAACGCCGACATTTCCATCGGCAACGTGGTGGGCTCTAACTTTGTCACCCTCACTTTCGTCACCGCCCTCTGCGCGTTCATCGCCCCGATGAGCATCCGCAGGGAAATCCGGGACCGGGAATCCAGCTGGATGATCCTGTCCACGGTGATCATCCTGATCCTCGGGATGGACGGGGTCCTGAGCAGGCTTGACGGGGCGGTCATGGCGGGAATGTACC
>CAZGUL010000577.1:0-1629 GCA_964529055.1 uncultured Spirochaetaceae bacterium | reverse complement strand
GGTCAGAAATCCGGACGTCAACGCGCTGATCGAGAGGATCAGCATTCACTATACAAACAACGTGGGAAACCGCTATCTGCGGCCGTCTTTCATGTCCATGTCCCTGGACAACCGTACCTGGGAGCTCGTCGCGAGCATCACGGAGAAGTACAAGTTTTTTTCCGCCCAGGGTTTTCATCTGGACGAACTCTACGACAGGATCATCGCCCTGGCCCGGTTCGTCTACGCGGCGCGGAAGGAGACGGGACCGAACCTCCGAACGCTGCTGGGGGGTCACGCCGGCTCCTCCGGGGGCAAGGGCGAGGACAGGGTGCTCCGGGACATGGCGGTCAACAATTTTTCGTCCAACCTGGGCATCCTCGCGGACCTCATCAACGAGCTGTACGTACTGACGGTGGACATCGACACGAAGATGCACAAGAACGCCGTTCCCGTCTACAAGAACATCCCGGAACTGCAGAATCTGGGCCGGTACCTTCTGGGATAAAAATAAAAAGCCGCCCCCGGGGGGCGGCTTTTATCATTTTCCGGCGGCCATCTCGTCGGCGACCGCGAATATCTCCCGGTACAGCTCCTCGAGCCCCGACACGTCGATGCTGGCGTAGGCGACCCGCAGGAGACGGTCCTGCAGGGCAATCGTCCCGATGCCGAGGTCCAGCAGTCTGCGCCGGAGGGCGTCGGCGGAAATCCCCCGGCAGAGAAAACTCATGAAGTAGCCGGAATTGAAGGGTATCTCGGCGAGGGCGGAACCGGTTTTCCGGGTTTTCAGGATTTCCTTGACCTTCTCGTACCGCTCCTTCAGGATCGCGAACTTCCGGCTTTTTTCCTCGTGATAGGAGGGACTTTTCATGACATGGATCATGATGCTCTGGGCCAGCCGGGAGGAGTTGGAAACCGCGGCGCGCAGGGAGGAAACGGTTTTGGTACCCAGAGCCTCGTACGCCGCCGGGGACATCCCCTTCGAGCCGTAGGTGATGAAAGCCACGCGGAAACCCCAGACGAAGTCCTCCTTCGTGGACCCGTCCACCTTCACGGCCAGAACCCGCTCGTGCAGGTCCGAAAACACGGTGAAGCTGGATTCGGTTTCGGTGTCGTCCTCGTAGAAAAGCCCGTAGTAGGCGTCGTCCGAGATGGCAAGAATGTCGATGCCGCTTTCGGCGCATTCCCGGACCGCCTGCGCCAGATCGGCGGTCTCGCTTTTTTTCGGGGCGTAGCCGGCGGGGTTGTTCGGGAAATTGAGAAGCAGAACGACCTTGCCTTTCCCGGCGTTTTTCATGATCGTGTTCTTGAGGCCGGCGACGTTGAACTTCCACGCGTCGTCGAAGAACGGGAAGGAAACGATCCGCGCCTCCTGGCGGTCCGCGAAGATCAGTTCGTAGTTGTCCCAGAACAGGTCGGGGATGACCACCACGTCGTCCTTGTCGACGAACAGCTCCGCGGCGGTGGAAATGCCCGGCGTCAGGCCGGGAACGACGACGGGCAGAGAAAACGGGATTTGTCCCAGACCCGGGTTTTTCCGGATCATTTCCTCCTTCCAGAGTTTCCTGAGTTCCTCGACCCCCCCAACGGGGGCGTAGGAAATCGACTCCACGGAGGTCAGCCCCGGGGTCAGCGCCGCCACCGCCGGGG
>CAZGUL010000576.1:0-1632 GCA_964529055.1 uncultured Spirochaetaceae bacterium | reverse complement strand
GAGAAACAAGAGGCTTGCCGAGGATGCCGGAAAGGACCACGAGAATGGCCAGGGTCAGCAGGAGGATCAGGGGAACGATGTAGGTGACGAATGTCCTGATTTTCATCCCCGGATCCCGTCCTCCGCCGCCCGGGCGGGAAGAAAGTCCACACGGGAAAATCCCGCGGTCCCGAGGAAGCCCCGGATGAGGTTTTTCGCGTTTTCGTCGGATTTTTCCAGAATGCCTCTTTTCCGGGCATCCTCTTCGGCCTTCGGTTTGACGGCGTCGATGGCGGCGGAATATTCCATGCGGCTGAACCGTTCGCCGTACGCGAAATACTGATGGATGCCGCGCTCGTCCGCGTCGACCATCAGGATCCGGGAGGCCGGCAGCCGGACGTAGACCCTCCGCGGATTGGAATCGTCGGGAACGATCCGGAACCCTTCCGCCAGGTCGATGCCCGCCCGCACGCGCAGCCGCACCGAGAAGAGAAGCCTCTTGTCCATTGTCTTGAAGAAGAGAAAGGACCGGGTGCTGCCGAGGTACACGATGTCCCGGTAGACGTATTCCACCGCGGGAAGCTCCAGGATGTTCCTGACCTGGGTTTCCAGAGCGCCGAAATCGGGGGGAGGGCGCCGGGAACATCCCGAGGCGGACGCCGCGAGGAGGAAGACCACGGCGAAGAGCGGGGAGAGGCGCAAAAAACGCTTCGCTTTTGTCTTCCTCTTGCCGACATTCATGATGTCAAGTATAAGAAGACGGTCGCCCATTTTCAATTGGAAAGGATGCAGTAATGAGATTTCCCGGAATCGTCACCGCGCTTTTTTTCATCTCGTCGGCCGCGTTTTGCGTGGAGGAACCTTCAGCGATGTCCGGCATCCCTTTCGGACGCGCCGCCAGGGACAATCCGGCTCCGCTTGAGGACCAGGCCGTTCCGTCCTTCTTCGAAGCGGCGCGGATCATGATCGAGGAAAACCATATCGTCGCGTTCTACGGCCACCCGAACTCGAAGGGCATGGGCATTCTGGGGGAATTCAAGACAATCGATGCCATGGCCGACGAGCTGTTCGATTACATGGACGCCTACAATGCCGTCAACGGCGGCAAGGGCGTGGTACCGGCTTTTCACATCATTTTCGCCACCGCCCACCCGGAGGGCGAAATCGGCATCATCGGGAAAAAGACGCTTCTCGAATACATCGAGTATGCCGAGGCGAACGGAATTCTCGTTTTCATCGACCACCAGATCGGCAGGTATCCGCTCTCCGGCGCCGTCAGGACCATGCTCCCGTACCTGAAATACCCGAACGTGCATCTCGCCATCGACCCCGAGTGGGCCACGCCGGTTCCCGGACTGGAAATCGGGTCCGTGTCCGCCGACGAAATCAACAAGGCCCAGGAAATGATGCAAAAATACATGGTGGACAACGGCATACCCGGAGAAAAGATGCTGGTGGTCCATCAGTTCAACTGGAAGATGATTTCCGAACGGGCGAAGGTCGGCACCGACTTCCCCCGGGTCCTGCTTATCCACAACGCCGACGGCTTCGGAAGCCCCCGTGAAAAATACGACTCCTATAAATTCAACACCGCCGCGAAGAACATTCCCCTGAAGGGCTTCAAGCTCTTTCTGGCGAAATCCTGGCGCAACG
>CAZGUL010000575.1:0-1635 GCA_964529055.1 uncultured Spirochaetaceae bacterium | reverse complement strand
CATGAACTCTCAATATCCTATACAAACCCCAGCATCGATGCGTACCGGAGCGCGCAGGAGGCTCTTCTTGACAAGAGCGAACCCGTCCTCAAGCAAGTGAGCCCGAACGGAGAGTTTCCGGCCAACCTTTTCCGGTTACTGTTGTGGTGCATCGAGGATTTCGATAGCGTCGTACGTCGCACCGGGCAGGTCAGGATCGGACAGGCGGCAACCTATTTGAATTTTGTCAGGCAATACCTGCCGGTTTTGAGAGGGACCCCGTTCCATCGCCAAGCCGTATCGGTGGTACTGCGGACATTCGTAAAATTTCTTCGGGGCGGCATGGTGAAGGTGGGAAGGCGATGAGTCGTCTGCGGCAATTTATGGGCGGCCTGACGGCAAAACGCGCTTCCCGGCGGCGGGCGCTGCAGATCCGGGCGTACCTTGACGGAGACAAAAAACCGTGGACGACCGGATATCTGGAATACAAGGAAGACCGACTTGGGGAAATCCTTGCAGACAAGGAAATTCTGGAATGCTTTCGCCAAGGGACACCATTGTCCCCATGTTTTGGATACAGGATGGACGAACGCTTCGTAGAATACCCATGGTTGTTGACGAGGCTGACGCCCGGCGCTGGGCTCCTTCTGGACGCCGGATCCGCCCTGAATCATGATTACCTGCTTTCGCACGAAGCCCTGGAACGCAAGACGCTCGTCATCGTCACCCTTGCACCGGAGCAGACCTTTCCCTCGCCCCGAATATCTTATCTTTACGGCGATCTGAGGAAGACCATTCTGAAGAGCGACTGCTTCGACGAAATCGCCTGCATCTCGACCCTCGAACATGTCGGCATGAACAACACACTCCTTTATACGAAAGACCGGGCATTCGACGAGAGCAGTCCCAGGGACTACGAGGATGTGATCGTAGAGCTCAAGCGTTTGCTGAAACCGGGGGGCCGTCTTTTCGTCACCGTACCTTTTGGATGTTATGAGAATCACGGCTGGCTGCAGCAGTTCGACCGGGCGATGGTGGAGAGGGTGCATCGGGTTTTTGACGGCAGCAGCGCGGAGGTCTCCTATTACCGCTACAACGAGGACGGTTGGAACATCTCCACGGCGGAGGCCTGCGCGGACTGCCGGTATTTCGATATCCACCGAAAGTCCGGTTACGATCCGGACTACGCCGCGGCGGCCCGGGCCGTCGCCTGCCTGGAACTGGTGAAATAGCACTTCATGCGCGACCCGCTGCACCTCGTCATCGACGGCATCATCTACCAGTCCCAGTCCACGGGAGGGATCTCCCGGCTGTTCACGGAGATCCTGCCCCGCATGTGCGCCCAGGACGAGGCGGTGGATATGACCCTGTTCGTTATCGGGAACAGCAGCCAGGCATTGCCGGCCCATCCGCGGATTCGTCCTATGCGGATTTTCGATCCGCAGCCGTTCCTGCGTCCGTCCTTCCTGTGGCGCTCTCTGGAGGAGCCGGTCCGGAAGGCCGTGCTGCGGCTCCGGCTGGGCAGCGGACGCGGGAAAATCTGGCACTCCACGTACTTCTCGGAGCCCGGCCGGTGGGAAGGTCGGAAGGTGTATACCGTGGCGGACATGATCCACGAGCGCTATCCCGACCTGTTCGGAGGTCCGGGCGGCGACG
>CAZGUL010000574.1:0-1637 GCA_964529055.1 uncultured Spirochaetaceae bacterium | reverse complement strand
GAGGCGGCGGAGAGCCCGGCGGCGAACTCCGCGTCGGGGAGGGCGGCGAGGTAGACGGCCGCGGGGAGGTTCCGCATCAGGGATCCGTTTCCGTTCGAGTCCTCGTCGAAGCTTCCAGCGTCGGCCGCGCTTCCGCCGTTCCTGATACGCCGCAGGGCGTCGCGGGTCGTGCCGCCGAAATCGAAGACCTTTCCGTTGGCCGTCAGGTGCCCGGTGTAGATCCAGCGGACGAACCTTCCGCCCTGGTCCTCCAGGTCCCAGCCTTTTTCCCGGATGCTTTCCAGGACGCAGAGCGCCATGGATGTGTCGTCGGACCAGGTGCCGGCCGGCTGGTTATGGACGCCCCAGCCCCGCATGCCGGTGACGGGATCTCGGGCTAAAGCCTCCCGGCCGGTGAACTCCACCGGGACTCCCAGCGCGTCGCCGACGGCGAGGCCGAGAACTCCCCCGAGAACGCGGGATTTTTTGTCTGGTGATGTGTGAGGTAAATTCACGAAAGACCCCCTTTTAGCGATTTTTTTACGGACGCTGCAAGCCGGAGGGCAAATCACGTCCGCGATCATCATAGCACGCGGAACGCGTTTTGTCCGCCGGCGGCGTAACTTTCGTTCCCCGGTTACGGAACTTTCGTTACATCTCCATGCCCCAGATTTTCTCGGGAACGAAAACCTCGCGGAGATTCCAGCGCTTTTCCACCGCATTGGAAAGGCCGCCCACATGCTCGTAATCGATGGGGACGTAGTTTCCCGCTTTTAGGGGGGTCCCGTCATACGCCGAGACGCCCTCGAGACGGTAAATGGTGTAGCCGGCGGGGAAGTCCCCGGCCTCGTAGGAAAAGCAGACCGCGTGGCCTCTTCCGGACGCCGGTCCGAAGGAGGCGATGTACGGCTCCCAGCCCCAGAAGCGGAGGAGCCCCGCGGTGTAGAGGGCGAAGTCCTCGCAGTCGCCCCCTCCTTCGCGGAGAAACCGGTCCGGCCGCAGGGCGGTCTCGTTTTGGATGTAGCGGAAATCCCGGCGGATCGTCTTCTGGAACTCTTCAAGCTCGTCGAAGGAGAGCTTCCCCGAGCCGTCACGGTCGGCCTCCAGGTAGCGGTCCATGAGGGCCCGGTCGGAGAATCCCGTCCGGGAGGTGAACTGCGGAATCCGTATCGCCACGACGGCCTCGGCTTTCGAGTGTGTCACCAGGTTCAGGGCCGGCACTTCGTAGGCCGTGAGGCCGCCGCGGAGGACCGTCAGGAAGCGGGAACCTCCTATCCTGGCTTCATTTACGATGGTGCTGCCGGAGGCGGACGGCGCGGGTTTCGGGGCCGGCGGGGGAGGGACGGGAGGCCGGTACGGGACCGCGGCGTGGAACGGGGGAGGCGTGAACCGGTGAGCGCTTCCTCCGCTTTTTTCGGATGCCGCCCAGGTGATGAGAAAAAGGGCGATGAGGAGGCCAAGCGCGCCGTTCAGAATGCCAGGCCGGAACGGGCGGCCGGCCCCGGTTTCGTGCCGGGGAGCCGGATCGCCGGCGGAAGGAAAGAAGGCGGCCGGCGGATCGGTGCGAAACGGTGCGTGGGGTGTCGGACGGCCTGCGGCCCGCGCGGGGGTGGCGGCGAAGGCGGCGGGCGCGGCCGGGAACGGGAGGCGGCGGGCCC
>CAZGUL010000573.1:0-1640 GCA_964529055.1 uncultured Spirochaetaceae bacterium | reverse complement strand
TGATCGGTTTGGCGATCTCGCGCCTGAGGAAGGCTTCCATGTCTTCGCCGAAGGGAATGTATTCGTCGTCCTTCACGTAATGGCGGTGGGTCCACTCGACCTCGACGGACAGGGAATCCAGGAAACGTTTGAAGGCCTTCCTGCGGTCGGCGGCCTCGGGATGCTGCTTTTCGACGGCTTCGATCTCCTCCTGAAAGGCTTTCCGGACGGCCTTTTCGTAAATCCCGGGGAAGCTGTCCTCCGGCCCGATGGTAAAACACACCTCGGCCGTGGGCCCCTTGCCGGGCATTCGCAACCGGAGGGAAAATTCCAGGTCGCTGTCGTAGAACTCCTGTTCCTTTTTGATGTTCGCCGGCGTGAAGGCCTTTTCATAGCGTTCCGTAATAATGGCCGGCCGGTCGTTTTCGTCGGTCTGCCAGAAGACGACCTTCACCTTGTGGTATGCGAAATCCCTGGTTTTGCCGTTGTCTTCGAAGATCCTGACGTATTCGTCGGCAAAATCGGGCTCCCAGCCGTTGCGGTAGCGCTCCACGATCCATGCCTGATGGGCGGCGGTGATCCGGTTCCGCTTGTTGCCGAAGGACTTCGGCTCCTTTTCGAACTGCCGCCGGGCGTCGATGATCATGACCCGGCCGCGATGGCTTTCCGGCTTCTCGTTGCGGAGAAGCCAGATGTAGGTGAAGATGCCCGTGTTGTAGAAAAGCTGGTCCGGCAGCATGACGATGGCGTCCAGCCAGTCGTTCCCGATGATCGTGCGGCGGATCTCGCTCTCGCCGGAACCGCAGTCGCCGTTGGAAAGAGGGGAGCCATTGAAAATGATGGCGAGGCGGCTCCCCCCCTTTTCCGGGGGATGCATCTTGGCCAGCATGGTCTGGAGGAAGAGAAGCGCGCCGTCGCTGGTGCGGGGCATCCCGGCCTTGTAGCGGGTCTTTTCGAGCTTCCGCGCTTCCGCTTCGTATCCGTCCTTCCCTCCCCAGGTGACCCCGAAGGGGGGATTGCTGAGCATGAAGTCGAACCGGTACGTCGATTCGGAAAGCTGATCCCCGGGCTCTCTGCTTTTCGCGTCGTGGGGAATGAGCGAGTTCCCGAGAAAAACCTTCGCTTCCCGGTCGTTCTTGATGAGCAGGTCCGCTTTGCAGATGGCGTAGTTCGTCGGCGACAGCTCCTGTCCGTGGACGGTCAGGTATTTCTCGATGCGGGCGGTTTCTTCCGGTGTCCCGGCTCGATCCAGCAGGTGTTCCTTGGCCACGGAAAGCATGCCGCCGGTTCCGCAGGCCGGGTCGTAAATGGAGGTGTGTCTCTCCGGAATCGGGATATCCAGCAGTTCGACCATCAGGCGGATCACCTCGCGGGGGGTGAAATGCTCTCCGGCTTCTTCGCCGCTCTGTTCCGAGAACCGCCGGAGCAGTTCCTCGTAAATGTATCCCATTTCCAGATTGGACAGCTTGTCGGGACCGAGGTCGAGCTCCTTGTACTGGTTGAGAATCGGCGCCAGGCGGTTGTTTTTTACCATTTGCCCGATGGTGGCCCGATAGTTGAAATGCTCGATGATCTCTTCGACGTTCTCCGAAAACCCGTTGATGTAGGCTCGAAAATTCTCGGCAAGGAGCGCGGGGTCCTCCTCGAAGACCCGCCGCAGG
>CAZGUL010000572.1:0-1660 GCA_964529055.1 uncultured Spirochaetaceae bacterium | reverse complement strand
GAAGCTCCCCTCCCCCGACGAGGTGGACCGCTGGGACGAGAAAAAGTACGCCGAAACGCTGCGCCACGTGCAGTCCAACCCGGCGTACAACCTCCACGTGCGCCAGCTCCTGCACGTGGGTTACAAGGTGGCCTCCGAGATGGGAGACCGCTACTACAAGGCCCTGGACGACCACGAGAAGGTCATCGCCGAGAACGTGACGGAAAACCTGTACGACCGGCACATCAGGCGGGTGTTCATATAAAAAACGGCCCCCGCCGGGGGGCCGCTTAAGAAACAGGACGACCCGCGGGCGGAACCCCGCGGGTTTTTTGTCATTGATACGCCGCGGAGTTTCTAGTTCAGCGCGAGGGCCTTCTTCATGATGGTGAACAGGTCCGTGTTGTGCAGAAGACCGCGCACCATTTCGGATCCCGGGCCGGACGCGAAGGCGTAAAGCGGACTCGATGTATGGGTCTGGCTCGCCCAGCCGACGCGGACGTACGGCCGCAGAACGAAACCGAGGGAGTGCAGGTAGTCGTAGGTGTAGTTGTAGGGTTCGGATTTCTTCAGGGTGTCGTTCGCGACATACTCCGCCTCCGCGTCGGTGAGCTCGATATCCATCGTCCGCTTCACGCTCTCCTTTATCGTCGCTGCGGTCGGATTTTTGCCCCACTCCTTCAGAAGAAGTTCGAAGGAAATCGTCGCCTTTTTGATCTGGGCAAGGTCCATGCCGGTGTATTCCTTGCTCGTCTTGCTGTGGCCGATGAGGCTCATGCCGCCGGTTTCGTGGTCCGCCGTCACGATGACGAGAGTCCCCGGGGTCTTCTTCGCGAAATCTATCGCCACGCCCACCGCTTCGTCGAAGGCAATGGTGTCCTGTATCGTGGCGGCGGCATCGTTCCGGTGGGACGCGTGGTCGATCCTTCCGCCTTCGATCATCGCGAAAAATCCCGTCGGGCTTTTGGCCAGGGTTTTCAGCGCAACATCGGTCATTTCCGCGATGCTCGGCTCCAGGGTGTTCTTCCTGTCGATTTCGTAAGACATGTTTGCGATGTTGAAAAGGCCGAGGATCTTGCCGCCGGAGATTCCCTTCAATTCAGCACCGGTCTGGACGACGGCGTATCCCGCCGCCCGCGCCTCGTCCATCAGGTTGCGGCCGTCCTTGCGTTTGCCGCCGGAGATTGATTCCGGCAGGAAAAACTGGCGGCGGCCTCCCATCAGGACGTCAACGCCGAGCTTCAGCTGCTGGTCCGCCACCGAGTTCTCGTCGGACCTGTGGGGAACATGGGCGGAAAAGGCGGCCGGCGTCGCGTCGGTGATTCCGGAGGTCGTCACGAGACCGCAGGCCATTTTTTTCTGCGCCCGCGCGAGCTCCATGACCGTTACAACCGGAGTCTTGCCGTCCTGCTCCATGCTGAGGGCACGGGCATACATTCTTTTGCCCGTGGCGATCTGCCCCGCCGCGGCGGCGGACTCGGTGACGAGGGAATCCGCCGTGTCGTTGACCAGGTATGCGGTGTTGCCGGTGTTCATGACTTCGATCATTCTGAGGTCCCTGCCGAGGATGTCCCTGCTGTACAGCTGCGCCGACCAGAACTGGCTGGGTCCGAAGCCGTCCGCGATCAGGATGATGATGTTCTTGGCCTGCGCGCCGGCGGCGGCCGCAGCGAACAGAAGA
>CAZGUL010000571.1:0-1664 GCA_964529055.1 uncultured Spirochaetaceae bacterium | reverse complement strand
GTCTATCCGAATATCCCGGCCGCCGCCCGGGAAAGTTCCCGCGCCTCCTCCGGGGATCCGACGACGCTCTGGACCGCCAGGCCCCGGGACGGGAGTTCCTTCTTGATAAGTAGAAAATCATCCGGCGTCAAGGGCCCCCGGAGAAAAATCCTCCGTCCCCGGTCGCTGATTTTCTTAAGTAAGGGCATAAAGTCCGGCAGGCCCATCTCGCCGACGTCCCGGTTGACCTGGAAGACGCCGATTTCCCGGATTTCCAGAAAATCGTCTATCAGGAACAGGGACGAGCTGTGCAGATGGATCAGGCTGTACGGAAAAGCCCGGGCGACGGCCCTGTCTGCGTCCCGGATGATTTCCCGGTAGAGCGCCGGTGAAAGAACGGCGGAGGCGTCCTCCTGCATCCGGACCAGGGGGCCCGGCGCCCACATCGAGAACTGCTCGATGAAGTGGCCGCCCGCGAAGGGCCGGCTGGCCGCGTGGTGGGCCCGGGTGACGCGGATGAGGGCTTCGGCGCATTTCCGGGCGAGCTTTCGGGCCTCGTCGGGGCTTTCCATGCAGTCGATGATCGACTCGGTGTGGCCCCGCAGGGCGCCCATCAGGTCCGTGACGCCCCGGAGGATCGGGACGCCCACGGGCCGGTCCCCCGCGGCCCCGGCGAGGGCCTTCACGAAGCCGAGGTAGAGTCGCAGCCAGGGGTTCGACGCGGGAATTTCCAGGTTACGGAGTTCGCTCCAGTCCGCCCTGCGTTCCTCGGCCCAGACGCCGTCGCCGTTGCGCCTGAGGGCGCAGCCGAGCATGGCCTCCAGCCAAGGTATCGCCGAAATGGGGGAGACCCCCTTGATGAAATCGTCGGGGACCTCCAGCGCGCGCCCGAAGGCCGCCTCGTAATCCGGCAGACAGCGCCGCGGGTCCAAGGATTCCGGCGCGATCCGGCCCTTGTCCTCGATCTTCCGGAGGTCGGAAAACCGCTGGAAGGGGAACCACCCCCCGACGTCGAATCCGACCAGGGGTCTTTCCACCGGCTTGTTGTCCCAGAATTCACGGTACCGGGCGAGTTTCTGCTCCAGGGTGTCCATTGTTCCGTCCCGTAAAAAAGGGGAGCCCCCCGCGGGGCTCCCCGGAATGTCATTTCTTGCCCAGGTATTTGATGTAGGTCGCTTCTTCCTTGGAGAGGAAGTCCACGGTGTCCTTGGGGTTCTTGTAGGTCGGGGTCACGAACAGGGCGTTGAAGGCTTCCTTCTGGTAGTCCGGGTTTTCCACGACCTTTTTGAGGGCCGCGGAAAAGGTGTCGACGATTTCCTTCGGGGTCCCCTTCGGGAACGAGTAGAAGAAGAATTTCGTGAAGGCCACGTCGTAGCCGACTTCCTTGAAGGTCGGCACGTCGGTGAAGGCGTTGTTTCGTTTTTCCGACAGGACGCCCACGGCCTTGAAATCGCCGTTCTTGACGTAGTCCTTCACCAGGCCGTACTGGGTCCCGATGATGTCGATCTGCTGTCCCTTCAGCGCCGCGGTCTTGGCCGCCGCGCCGCCGACGTAGACGGTGAAGATCGCCTGGCCGGGGTCATTGTCAAGATACTTGCCGAGAAGCAGGCAGTTCAGGTCCGGTTCGCCCCCGGCGCCGGCGGGGAACACGATGAAATCCTGTCGTCGGTAGCCGCGGTACCGAC
>CAZGUL010000570.1:0-1665 GCA_964529055.1 uncultured Spirochaetaceae bacterium | reverse complement strand
TCTGCAATGCATCAAGCTCCCCGTCATGGAATTCGCCTTCCATCTCAACAAGAAGCTGATCCTCCCGAATCGGCGTAATTCCCAGGTCCTCAAGGATGGCGGCAAGGGTTTCGACGATTCCCGGGGTCCTTCCGATCAGCTGGTAAATAACGTGGAAAAAGCCGGATCGATAGATGGTCATTCCTGCATCCGGGGTACCTGCCCCCAGAACGGTAGTAAGGCGCTTCAAGCGCATTTCGACGCCGGTCATTTTGCGGCCTCCTGGGTCAAGGGTATTGCGGTATCACTTTCCACGCGGACCCCCGGAAACCGCCCAGTTAAACCGATTTTTTTACGGGAGATTCGCATAGAAAGGGCCTTCCGTTCCTCGGTCGTCATGATCCGCGCCGGGGGGTGCTTTGCGATCCACTGCATAGCCGCCCCGGGAATCCCTTCCGCCGCAAGTTCCGGGTCAAGTCCTCTGATGCCGCGCCGGACCTGACAGGGGTGGGAAATCATGGCAAGCGTGAAGAAACGATCCCGGCTCCCGGCCCGCCGTGCAATGCGCTTTTGTCTCGTGATGAAATCCTCCCGGCGGGTCGTGCAAACAGGATCATCGGGGAACCATGCGCCCTGCAAGCTCGAAGGGATAGCCGGGCATAAGGGCGCGGAGCATGTGTTAAACTTTGTGCATTCATTCATTTGCGGACCTCCTGGGGGGTTTCGATAACGGTCTTTTCAAGGGCGATAATCTGCCGGTGCAAGTCCTCAAACTCGGGCAGTCGTTCGCCGTTGGCGGGGTCGGTGTCGATGAATCTGCCGAGAATGGTGGCGGACGTGGTGAGCTGTAAATAGTGTGATAGCAGGGCCTTGTTCGTCCGGGCGATACCTAACATTCCCGCCGGAAGCTTATCCGCGCCGTCGATTACAACATGCCCATCGTCCAGGGCCAGCCGCGCGCCATATTTTTCGAGGTCAAGAAGCAGGTACATAAGTATCAAAGTTTTACCCTCCCCCCTGAAACGGGCGTCAAAGTCGTCAAAGTGTCAAAGTCTGTATCATCCTCTTGATAGATTGACTGACCATCCTCCCTAGTTTGAAGTTTGACAGTTTGACAGGTTTGACGGTCTTTTCCGGCCCATTTACCGTAACTCGGGTTATCGACAAGGCCGTCGGCGTGCATCCTGCGGAGGATGTGCGAAACGGCGGATACTTCCTTCCCGAGTTCCTTTGCAATCTCGCCGGTTTTCAGTTCCCCGGCTCCCCGTAGTACCTCAAGGATTTCCCGGCGTTCGCTGTTCTGTGAATATTCTGTCGCGTCGCCGAGGAGTGTCCAGGATCCGACCGCCGGATCGAAGGAAAGGGCCAGCTCGCTTTCGGGAATGTCCCGCCCGGTTACCGAAAGGACCGCTCCGGCTTCCCCCCGCCCGCGGCGAAGCATGACCAGGGAGTCCGCAGCGCCCGAGAATCCGACCGATCCGTTAATTCCTTGTGTCCAGTCGCCTTCACTGGGATTTTTCCGGGTATGGTGTACGACGATAACGGCAATATCGAACCTGTCCGCGAAGGTTTTAAGGGCCGCGATTAGTTCATAGCTGTCTGAATATTTATTCGTGTCGAATCCCGCAGGGAAAAGCCGGGCAAGAGTGTCGATGATGATGACCTTCGTTCCCGGGTAGGCGTTCA
>CAZGUL010000569.1:0-1666 GCA_964529055.1 uncultured Spirochaetaceae bacterium | reverse complement strand
CTGTCGCAAAGCGGAATCTGGCAGCCGTCGCACAAAATGACGGACACCCTCTTCCTGCAGACATGGCACAGTTCCTTTCCATCGGACAGAACCATGGGAAACGTACCTCCTTCCCGGATTCACTGGAAAACAAACCGAAGGTGGTTTTATATCATAGAGGGAAATGCATTGCAAAATTCTTTCCGGCTTCGGAAAAAGTCCCTATGCAGCGTCCCCCTTCGTCTCTCCTCACTGCGGCGTACCATATGTACGTCTCATTCGTCACGGCCCGGGCGCCTTGCCTGCGGAACTTTTTCCTTTGCCGCCTGTAAAATGTTGTTTCGACCGCTGATGCATTTGCTCTTTCCGGGCCGAATGGTGTGGCCTTTCCGGAACGGATATGTTATGTCAATTATGACATTTGGGTACCGCCGGCCGCGGACGGTCCCATGAATGTTTCCGGAAAGGAGACCCCCGTTCCATGACAGACGACGTTCGCTGGGAAAAGACGCACTGCGCCCGCATGGACCACGGCGGCTGCGCGCTTCTGGTCGGAGTGAAGGAAAACAGAATCGTCCAGATCAAAGGGAATCCCGAAGGGTACCTGAACAGGGGATACACCTGTTTCAAGGGAAGGATCTCGGCGGACCGGCTGAGCCATCCCGACCGTCTCACCCACCCCCTGAAGCGCGCGGGAAAGCGGGGCGAAGGAAAGTGGCATCGCGTCTCCTGGGAGGAGGCGCTCGACGAAACGGCGGATAATCTCAAAAAAATCAAGGATAAATACGGAGCGCGGGCGGTCGGATTCGGCGTCGGCATGCCCAAGGGCCTGGAACATTTCGTTCAGATCCGTCTTGCGAACATCTTCGGTTCCCCCAATGTGATCGCCTCCCAGGATGTGTGTCACGCGCCGCGGGAAGTCACGGGAATGCATACCTGCGGCTTTTATCCCGTCGCCGATCTCCACCACCCCACCGAACTGATTCTCCTTTGGGCCAGCAACCCCACGTCCACGAACGAGGAAGGGCAGTTCGCCATCCTGTTTCACGAACAGCTCAAAAGGGGCGCCAGGCTGATCGTGGTCGATCCCCGGAAGACCGAGCTGGCCGAAAGAGCGGACCGCTGGCTGCAGCTTCGTCCGGGAACGGCGCAGGCCCTCGCGCTGGGGTTCATCCACGTGATCATCGGGGAATCGCTCTATGACAAGGATTTCGTCGAAAAATACACCAGCGGGTTCGAAGACCTCGCCCGCCAGGTGAAAGACTACACGCCGGAAAAGGTCGCGGAGATCACCTGGGTCCCGGCGGAACGCATCCGCGAGGCGGCGCGGATGTACGCGAAAGCGAAGCCGGCGGCGCTCCAGTGGGGGAACCCCATCGAGCACGACGTGAACGTCTTCGACGCCACCCGGTCCCTGGTCTGCCTCATGGCGATCTGCGGGAACCTCGACGTTCCGGGCGGAAACATCGAGGCCCGCGACCCGAAAATCATGGGCCTCGGGCCTTTCGTCCGGGCCGATCTCATCCCGGACAAACGCAAGGACATGATCAGCGCCCATTACGGCGTCATCCCGCGGCTCATGACAATCCCTCCGGCGTATTACCGCAGGGCCGTTCTCGAAGGGGTGCCCTACCCCGTCAGGGGGTATTCCGGGATGTGCACCAACCCCCTCGTGGCGTGGGCGGAC
>CAZGUL010000568.1:0-1667 GCA_964529055.1 uncultured Spirochaetaceae bacterium | reverse complement strand
AAAGCCGGATGTCCTCCCCGATGCGTTCGTTGTCGACGCAGACCGCCACGTTCATGGCCCCCCCCTGCAGACCAATCCGGTCTATGGCGGGATGCGCGAGGTAATCGTCGTCGGGTTTCATGTATCTGTCCCGGAAGTACAGCCGGGAGCGGAGGATCAGGATCGCCAGGTCCAGGACCCGGTGGAGGGGCATTTCCTCGGACTGGCGGGACCATTTTCCGCCGGTGTGGCGCCAGATCTTCGCCGAAATGTCCACCCGCCCCCGGTCGTTCCACTGCGCCAGCCCCAGGGAAAGGCCCTTGGCTTCCGATTTCGGGGCGAATCGGCCGTCCACCCTGTCATACTCCCCGGAAACGACGACGGGCTTGTGTTTCAGTCCGGTGGGAATCTTCATTTTTCTCTCCTCGAGCGCCGTTTTGCCGAACGGCGTAATTACTAATTTACTAATTTAGTAAATCCATATTATCCCCCGCCCCTCTTTTCGTCAAGACACCGCGTCACCGTGCCGGAAAAAGTATCCTGTATTTCAGACCGGGCCCGTCGCCGAAAGAGACGCTGCCGCCGGGCCGGCTGCGGATGCAGCCGAACACGATGTGAAGGCCCGTGTCCGCGACCTCCTCGGGAGTCACGCCCGCGGGAAGGCCCCTGCCGTCGTCGGCATAATCGAAAACGATGCCGGACTCCGAACCGGCGACGGCGATGGTCACCTCTCCGGCGGCGCCTCCGGGAAAAGCGTGTTTCAGACTGTTGGACAGAAGCTCGGTCAGGATCTGCCCCAGGGAGACCGCCGTATCCACATCGACGGCCAGATCGCTCACATCCGTACGGACCCGCACCAGGGCCGCCGTCTCGCCCGCCGCCGCGAGAATGTACCCGACGAGTTCCGCCAAGTAAGGCTTGAGTTCCAGACGGGAAAAATCCCCGGACCGGTACAGCAGTTCCTGCGCGCGCGACATCGCGTGGATGCGTTTCTCCATGTCCGCGAACTCCCGGCGCGCAGCCTCGTCCTGGATTTTTTCCAGCCGCAGATGAAAAAGCGAAATGATGACCTGCATGTTGTTCTTTACACGGTGATGAATTTCCCGGAGGAGCGCGTTCTTGTCCTCCAGGTCCCGGACGATCCGCTCCGACGCGAGCTTCAGCCCCGTGATATCCCGGAAAACGAAAACAGCGCCGTGCAGGCGGCCTTCGCCGTCCTGTATCGGCGAGCAGCCGCCCGCGATCGGTATGTCCGCTCCGCCGCGGGATCTCAGCAGGACCCCGTCCGGTGTCTCGACGAACCGTTTTTCGCGCAGGACAAGGCCGACGAGGTCCCCCACAGGAAGTCCGTCATTCGCGTTTATCAGGGGAAAGGCTTCCGCGAGGGGCAGACCTTCGGCTTCCTCCGGTTGGAGGCCCGCGAGTCCAGCCGCGACCGGATTCAGAAACTCCACGCGACCAAGACGCTCTGTGGCGACGACGGCTTCTCCAATGCTGGAGAGCGTCGTCCGGTATCTTTCCGCGCTCCGCCTCAAGGAGGCCAGGTGTTCCTTTCGCTCGACCTCGTCGAGAAGGATTTTTCCGATAAGGACCGTCACGAAAGGGTATACGGCGACGATCGTGAGTCCGACGCGGCGGAATGTGACCCACCGGAGGTCCGCGGGCAGAAAAAGAATCGCCATCAGCAT
>CAZGUL010000567.1:0-1673 GCA_964529055.1 uncultured Spirochaetaceae bacterium | reverse complement strand
CTACATCGTTTCGGTGATCCGCGAGGCCCAGAAGGCCGACCCGGAGGACCGGCAGGCGAATGACCCCGCCGGAACGGAGCCGGGCAGCCCGGCCGCGGGCCGGTCCCCTCACATCGCTGTGTACTTCGGGCTCGAGGCGGCGGGCATCGCCGGCATCATCGTCGGGGCCCGCTTTGCCCTGACTCACGGCGAGAGCCTGGGTCTGGCGGCGGGGATCCCTCCGCTGGCCCTGGGCGCGATCCTCTTCGCCTTCGGCACGTCCCTGCCAGAACTCGCCATCGCGGTGTCCGCCACCCTGAAGAAGAAATCGGAGATTTCCCTGGGCGAGATTTACGCGTCCAACATCTTTACGGCCCTCGCCGTCCTCGGCATCTGCTGCATGCTGGCGCCCCTCACCATCACCGACGGGCTCATCCTGAATTTCGACATTCCGATGCTGATCCTGGCCGGGGTCATCATCCAGATCTTCATCACCACCGGCGCGCGGCTCGTCCGGGCCGAAGCGTTCCTGATCATGACTCTGTACGGCTTTTTCGTGTACAAACATTTCTGAACGGAGGCACCCCGCATGGGAGACGAAAACATGAAAGCGGCCGATACCGCCCGCAGCGGCGCCCTGGTGACGCCGGAGCAGCTCCGAAGCGAGCTGGACGATCCGGAGCTTCTCCTGGTCGACGCCCGTTCGGTCTGCCAATACGCGGCCGGCCACCTGCCCGGGGCGATTCACCTCGACATCCTGAACATCAACCTGTCCGACACCCGGAAGGAAGCGTACGACTCGTTCATGACGATGATGGGCGGGCTTCTCCCGGCACGGGGAATCGATCCCGGGCGGCGCATAGTCGTGTACGAGGACACCTCCGGATTCAGGGCCGCCCGCCTCTTCTGGTTCTGCCGCTACCTCGGCACCGGCGACGTCCGGGTCCTGGACGGAGGTCTCGGCCTCTGGACGGCGGCGGGATATCCGCGAAGCGGGGAATGCGTTTCGGCGAAACCCGTCAAATGCGAAATCCGCCCCGTGCCGGGCCTGGGCATCGGCGTCGACGAACTCCATGCCCTTCTCGAAGATCCCGACACCCTCGTGCTGGACACCCGCGGGCCGGAAGAACATGCAGGACGGGATGTCCGGGCCGCCCGGGGCGGGGCGATCCCCGGATCGGTCAATGTGGAATACACCCGGGCCCTCGGCCCCGACGGGGCTTACCTTCCGTCGCAGGCCCTCCGGGATCTGTACACGAAATCGGGAGTGACCCCGGAAAAGACCATCGTCACGTACTGCCAGACGGGGTATCGCTCCTCGCACACGTTTCTGGCCCTGCAGTCCCTCGGCTATCCCCGGGTCCGGAACTACATCGGCTCGTGGAAGGAATGGGGCGACCGCCCCGATCTTCCCATCGTCGGGCCCGGAAAATAAAAAAGCCGCGCCCCCGGGGGCGCGGCCGCTTTCGCCAAAAAGATTATTTTTTCGTCACTTCTCCGACGGTCTTGATTACCCATTCCACCCATTCCTTGCCGCCGGCCTTGTCGTAGAATTTCGGCCAGATCGACTGGGCCCTCTTCTGCCATTCGGCTTCATCTTCCGGAGCGCCGCTGAGAACCATTCCTGCTTTCTTGATTTTTTCAACGGCCTCTTTCGTCAGGCTGTCGTTCAGGGCGCGTTCCCACTCTGCGCT
>CAZGUL010000566.1:0-1694 GCA_964529055.1 uncultured Spirochaetaceae bacterium | reverse complement strand
ACTTCTCGTATCTTCTTTCGCCGCCTTCGACGGGAACCCGGGGATCGCCCTCGGCAATGCCTACGGCTCCAATATCGCGAACATCGGCCTCATTCTCGGAACCGCGGCCCTGGTCAGCCCCATTTCCGTCCATTCCCTGGTGCTGAAAAAGGAGCTTCCCGTGCTGACCGCCGTCACGGCACTCGCCGCTTTTCATCTGCGTGACGGGATCCTGGGCCGCGGCGAATCATTTTTTCTTCTCGTCCTGTTCCTGATCCTTACCGGATGGGCCCTGCATCAAGGCCTGTACCGCAAAAACGACGCCCTCGGCAGGGAAATGGACAGGGAACTAAAGGAACATCGGATGACGAGAAGAAAATCGGTTCTTCTCGTCATCGCCGGCCTGCTCCTTCTCGTCGCGAGTTCCCGCCTCGTCGTCTGGGGCGCCGTCGTCGTTGCCCGGGGCCTGGGTGTCAGCGATCTCGTCATCGGGCTGACCATCGTCGCCGTGGGAACTTCGCTTCCCGAACTTGCGTCGTCCATCTCCGCCGCGAGGAAAGGCGAGCATGATCTGGCGCTGGGCAACGTACTCGGCTCCAACCTTTTCAACACCCTCGCGGTCGCGGGGATCGCCGGCGCGATCCGCCCCCTTAAGGCGGGAAGGGAGATTTTCTACCGGGACATGCCGGTCATGGCCCTGATGACGGCTTCCCTCTTCATACTGGGATACGGATTCAGGTCCCGTGCCGGACGGATAAACAGGTGGGAAGCGGCTTTTCTGCTGGCATCTTACACAGTGTACACCCTGTTCGTCATATCTCCGGGTTTTGCGGTCCGGTAGGAAAAAATGGCACGTACCAGCGTCGGAAAATTCGCGGCAAACCTGATTCTCGCCGCAGCCTGTGTCGTTTTCTCATCCTGCGCGACCCGCTTTTCCGCACGGCTCCCGGGTCCCGACGACCGCACGGACGGCCTCCCCGCTCCGCCCGGTATGGCCCCCCGGACTCCCCGCTCCGAATACCGTCCCGCCGTAACACGCTCCGCGGAGCTCACCCGGGACGAAAAGTCCGTGACGGCCTCCGCCGAAGCCCTGCTTGGCCAGGCGCCCAACGCCCGGGTCACCGTCAACGGCAAGACTTTCATGCTGGACTGCATCGGGACCGTCAGCGCGATTTATTACCGGCTGTCCATCGACATCACGAAGGATTTCGCGTCGCTCCCCGGAAACGGGGTCAGGCGGCTGTACGAAAGTCTCCGCCGCCGGAACGCCGTCCACACCGACACGTACCCGCGTCCAGGGGACGTCATCTTCTGGGACAACACGTGGGACGCGAACAGCGACGGAAACAGGAACAACGATCCGCTCACCCACGCGGGGATCGTCCTGTCCGTGGATGAGGACGGAACGGTCCGCTACGTTCACGCCCATTACAGGCGCGGGGTCGTCGTGGAGGTCATGAACCTGCTCGACCCGGTGAACAACCGGACCCGTGACGGCAAGATCATCAACAGCCCGCTGGCCCTGGGTTCGGGAATCAGCCGGCGGAACAATCCGGAACGCTGGCTCTCCGGCGATTTGTGGAACAGCTTCGGGGACGTTCTCCGGGAAAAAAAGTATTACACCGACGCGGGACGGCGTCCCGCGAACACGGCGATCACCGATGCGGGCGCTTCCGGGGAGGAAACCGGAAAAAAAGCAGGCCTGTAAGCCGGGT
>CAZGUL010000565.1:0-1704 GCA_964529055.1 uncultured Spirochaetaceae bacterium | reverse complement strand
GTTGTTTGTGCTCGTCTCGCTGTATCTGACGGCTTCGATGCTCGGATGCGGCGGCGGAAGCTCTTCGGCCGGCAAGGCTCCGGCGGAAGCCAAAAGCGGCGTCGCAAAAATCGGCGTCATGACTTCCACCATTTCCCAGAGCGAGGAGTCCTACCGGGCCGCGGAAGCCCTCATCCGCCAGTATCCCGGCCGGATCGTTCACATGACGTATCCGGAAAAGTTCACCACCGAGCAGGAAACCACGATTTCCACTATGATGAGCCTCGCCTCGGATCCGGACGTCAAGGCCATCGTGACCTGTGAATCCGTGGTGGGAACCGCGGCGGCCTTCAACAAGGTCCGCGCCGTGCGCCCCGACATCCTTCTTTTCGCCGGTCTCGTTTCCGACGATTCCCGCGTCATTTCCGCCGCCGCGGACATCATCGCCCACACCGATGTTCCCGGCTACCACGTTCAGCTCGCGAACGCTGCCAAGGAAATGGGGGCCAAGACCTTCGTGTACTATTCCTTCCCGCGCCACCAGTCCCGGGACTACATCGTGCTGGGCCGCAACCAGCTTGAGGAAACCTGCAACAAGCTCGGCATCAAATTCATCTTCGCCACGTCCCCGGACCCCATGTCCGACGCTGGCGTCGCCGGCTCACAGCAGTTCATCCTCGAAGACGTAAAAAGAAAGGTCGCCGAGTACGGCAAGGACACGGCTTTCTTCAGCACCAACATCGGCCAGGCCGAACCCCTCGTCAAAGCCATCCTGGAGCAGAAGGCCATTTTCACGATGCCTTCAGATCCTTCCCCCTTCTCGGCCTATCCCGGCGCCCTGGGGATCTCCATTCCCGGCGACAAGCTCGGCGACGCGTCCTACATCGAGGGCGAGATCAGCCGCATCCTGAAGGAAAACGGCATGAGCGGCAGAATGGGGCTGTGGAGCGTTCCCGTCATCACCATGTACCTGAAGGGCGGCGTCGAATACGCTCTCAGTTACATCAACGGCGACTTCAAGGATAAGGTCAGCGCCGAATGGATGAAGAAAAGCCTCGAGAAGGCCACCAACGGAGCGCCCGTCAACATCCGCACCTTCGTCGTGGACGGAAAGGAAGAATTGAAGAACTTTTACTACGTTCTCGGAACCTTCAAGAGAATGTAATAATCCCGTGAACATGAGGGGGGATGCCCCGAGGCGTCCCCCGTTTTTCTTTTATCTCATCGGAAAGGAGCCGGACATAAGTGGCCGATTTCACATACGTGCTGGAGATGCGCAACATCGAAAAGGAGTACTTCGGGAACAGGGTCCTCAAGAACGTCAGCCTGCGCATCAAGCCCGGCGAAATATACGCGCTGATCGGAGAAAACGGCGCGGGAAAATCCACGATAATGAACATCCTTTTCGGGATGCCGGTGATTTTCTCCACCGGAGGATTCAAAGGCGAACTGCTGTTTGAGGGAAAACCCGTCAAGATAACATCACCCAAAGCTGCGCTGGAATACGGCATCGGCATGGTCCACCAGGAGTTCATGCTTATCGACAGTTTCGAGGTCGCGGAAAATATCAAGCTGAACAGGGAGGACTCGAAGGGGAATCCCGTCAGCGCGGTTCTGGGAAAAAGCCTCAGGACCCTGAACCGCAGGGTGATGCGCGAGGATTCCCGAAAGACCCTGGACAAACTCAGGCTCGACATGAAAGAGACGGCGACCGTCGGAAGTCTG
>CAZGUL010000564.1:0-1718 GCA_964529055.1 uncultured Spirochaetaceae bacterium | reverse complement strand
GGCCCCGATGTCCGGGAGAATTTCCCCCAGCGTCCGCTCCGCGGGCCGGTTGACAACCAGGCCGAAGGCGCCGTCCGTGCCGTGCTGGACCATGAGGACCACGGTGCGGAAGAAGTTCGGGTCGTAGAGCTGAATGCCGGAAATGAGAAAGTGACCTGTCAGGAATTCGGGTTCCGCCATGGCGGGCAAAGTGTACACCCGGCGGGGGAAAACCGCAAGCACGGGCCGCCGCGGCGGAAAAACCGGGAACGTTTCGCCGTTCCCCCGGAGATTGACAGGCGGCCGCCGGCCGGATTATATAGTTTAATGGACGTGATGAAGCGGAGGTAACGGTGCCGTCGATGAAAAAAGCCTATATCACCGGCGGTTCGAGCGGCATCGGCTTCGCGGTGGCCGGGGAACTCGCCCGGCGCGGCGCGGACATCCTTCTGATGGCCCGGAATCCCGAACGCCTCACGGCCGCGGCGGCGGAGCTGCGGTCCCTCCACGTCCGCCCGGAACAGAAGATCGAAACTCTCGCGCTGGACGTCGGCGACGGAAAGGCCGTCAAAGCGCTCCTGCCGCCGGCGGCCCGCGCCTTCGGCGACCCGGACATCCTGGTCAACTGCGCGGGGTCCGCGTACCCCGGCCGCTTCGCCGACATCCCCGACGAGGAATTCGAAAAGGCCGTGGACGTTCACCTGAAGGGAACCTGGTACGTCACGCGGGCTCTGCTGGACGGCCTCGCGCGCCGGCGGGGCGTTCTGGTCAACGTTTCCTCGATAGCCGGGCTCATCGGGGTCTTCGGCTATTCCGCCTACGCGCCGGCGAAGTTCGGCGTCGTGGGGCTTTCGGAGGTCCTGCGGAGCGAACTCGCGTCCCGGGGGGTGCGGGTCGCGGTGCTCTGCCCGCCGGATACGGACACCCCCGGCTTTCGGCGTGAAAACCTGACGAAGCCGGACGAGACGAAGGCGATTTCGGGAAACGTGAAGGCCCTGAAGCCGGAAGACGTCGCCCGGGGGCTCCTCGCCGGGCTCGAAAAAGGTTCCTTCCTGATCGCTCCGGGATCATCCGCGAAATTCGCGGTTTTCATGATTCGCCGTTTTCCCGGCCTGGTTCGCCGGATTATGGATCACCACGTACGTCGTGTCCGCGGCGCGGGCATATCCCCATGAGAGGACTTCAAAGATGAGCAGAAAAAGCATTTTCCTGAAAGACGGCCGCCTCGCCGAGGTTCGCAAGGCGAAGGCCGAAGGGTGGTATCCGTATTTCCGGCCCATCGAGGGGTACCGGGGCTCCCGGGTCGTCATCGGGGGGCGTGAACTGGTCATGGCCGGCTCCAACAACTACCTGGGGCTTTCCCACGATCCCCGGGTCAAGGAGGCGGCCGTGCGGGCGGTGGAGACCTACGGGACGAGCTGTTCCGGCTCCCGCTTCATGAACGGCACGCTGGACCTGCACGAGAAGCTGGAAGCCCGCATCGCGGCCTTCGTCGGCAAGGAAGCCTCCCTCTGCTTCACCACCGGCTACCAGACGAACCTGGGGGGAATTTCCGCCCTCCTCGGCCGGGGCGACAACGTCATCACCGACAAGTACAACCACGCGTCCATCATGGACGGCATCTTCCTTTCCCTCGGGATGACCCGGGACGTGGAAGTCCACCGGTTCATTCACGGCAACCTGAAGGACCTGGAGGCGAAGCTCGCGAAAATCCCGGAAAACGAGCCGAAACTCATCGT
>CAZGUL010000563.1:0-1729 GCA_964529055.1 uncultured Spirochaetaceae bacterium | reverse complement strand
GCCAGGTTCCCACGAAGAGATTGGTGGATGCCGTGTCACGGGGGGTTGAGATGACGATGGGTTTTGCATAGTCGATTTCGAACTGCAGGCTGAGCGACTCGGTCAGGTCATAGGTTCGCATGCCGGTACCGCCCTGTACGGCCACTTTCCAGGTGTTCCCCGCTTTCACAAAACTGACGGCAAAGGTCTTGCCACGCACCTGGCTAAGCTCTTTCCCGCTATCCAGGGAAGAAACCCGGCTTATCAGATCCCGGTCGTTCCAGGGTTTCGGTGGTTCTTCGGCACCGACCTGGGCCGAAAATAGCAGGCAATACATCAGAAACAGGATTCCAGAGATACGCATCGTTGTCCCCCCTCATTTTCGCCATTATTGGCTCTTTCTTGGGGGCAGTATACTCTATCGCTGACGGACCTTCGATCATTCGCGAAAATTCCTGCTTTCTGGCGGGCACGAACACGGAGATGCCGGACGAAATGGAAACCCACGACGCTCTGCAACTCACCCGAGATGCGTGTCTCATGCCGGCGATCGAGGAAAAGGCCTACGAAGCCTGTCGGCGCGAGCGCGATCAGGGGCAGGGCGACCTCAACGCCTACGGCTTCGCCATCGTCAGGAATTCCTCCTCGGTTCACATCGATCCGTCACGAATCCCGGCGCTGAAGAAGAACCTCGAAGCCCGGTACCCGTATGAAAAACTCGCCGCAAAGCAGCGGGACATGGTGCAGAACCGCAAGGAGAACCTGAACAGGCTCCTTCCGGAGTATCAGCAGGACATCGATCGCATCGTCTACGACGCCGTCGAGAACAAGTGACGGTGCTGCAGAATTATGAGGCCCATTTCATCGTTAATTTCTTTTTATTCGATGCACAGTCTCTCAGGTATAAGTTGATGAGTTGCTGGTAGGGCAGGCCGATTTCATCAGCCAGGTGTTTGAAGTATTCGATGACATCGGTTCCAAGCCGAATTGTAACCGTGCGTTTTAATTCCTTGGAATACGGATTCTGTTCTGACTTTGAAAAGTCATATTCTTTTCTCATAAAAACTCCAATACTGATTGGTTTCACTTTTTGTCGCTTTGCGCGCTGAAATAATTCTTATTATATTTTCGTTTTCGCGGTAGCAATGGCAGACCATTAGAAGTTTCTTTTCGATTGAAAACCCGAGAATAACGAATCGGGCTTCTAATTCCGAGTGGTCAGGGTCATCGATGATGCGTGCGTAATCATCGTTGAACACGGTGCTGGCCTCCTCGAAGGTCACACCATGCTTTTTCCGGTTCGTTTCTGATTTGTTTTCATCCCACTCGAAGACGAACATATATTTATAATGTATTTACGAAGTCCGGAAATGTCAAATCTGCTGGAAACTGCTTCCTAACTGTGTGAACGGGACATCGGGGTTAGGAGAATCAGGGGGTCTGGAGGGTGATGCCCTGGGGAACGGGAGTGGCGACGACCCAGGTGCGGAGGCGGCGGCCGTTGTTGGGGACGTCGCGCTGGAGGGCGCCGTTCGTCGAGACCTCGTAGTCCGTCGGTGTCTCGAGGTTGAGGATCACCTGGTGCGCATCCGAGGCATTCTGGCGGGGGTACCAGAACACCCCGGCCCCGAGGTCGAGCACGTTCGTCGAGATCGTGCCGCCGCCGGGGGTGAAGCCGTCGTGTCGCGCCCGGTACCGGATCTCGATCTCGCGCGAACCCGCCATGATATTATAGAGCCAGATATATGGC
>CAZGUL010000562.1:0-1731 GCA_964529055.1 uncultured Spirochaetaceae bacterium | reverse complement strand
CGTACCTCCCGAAAAAGGAGCACCGCGCCCTGTTGGCGAGTAGATGCCGGAAGCGGTCGTCCTTGAGAAAAACCATTTCCGTGGTCGAGTCGATGAAGGTGCGGTACCTTCTTTCGCTCTCGAGGAGTTTTTCCTCGGCCCGTCTCCGTTCGCTGATGTCCCTGCAGACGTGGACGAGCCCGTAGGGCGATCCGTTCCGGTCCCGGAGAACGTCCGCGTTGACCTCGAAAAGGACCTTTCCGCCGTCCTTCATCACCAGGCGGTATTCCCTGGGTCCCAGCCTCCCCCGGATCATGAGGTCCGTATTCTCCACGGCCTTTTGCCGGTCCTCCGGCGCGATGAATTCGAGCATGTTCCTGCCCTCGATTTCCGAACGGTCGTAACCTCCGATCCGCAGGGCGGATTCGTTGACGAACAGGATCGTGCCGTCCATGTCGGTGCGGATCATCATGTCGGGAATCGTTGCGATCAGGCTGGTGTTCAGTTCCTCGCTCCTGCGCAGGGACTCCTCCGCTTCCCTGCGTTTCTTTTCCTCCCGGACGATTCCCCAGGCCTTCGAGCCCAGGTAGGAAAAAAAGGCGGTGCCCAGGAACACGACGGCCAGGATCCCGGCGAGACGGTTGCGGAAACCCGCCATGAGCGCCAGGGCCTCGTCCTCCGGGGTGGCCACGACGATGGACCAGAAGGTGTTCCCGAGCCGGATGGGCATGTAGACGGCATGCTTCGTCACGGGTTCGACGACAGCCTTTCCGATCCTGTTGAAGGCATAGGTGGTGACCCCTTCCCTGCCCTGGAGCATCTCCCGGGCCATGGCGAGGATGGACGGATAGTCCCTGCAGTTGTCGAAAACCGAATGCCCCACATGGCCGGGGACGGGACAGTACAATTCGATCCCCTTTTCGCTGAGCACCCAGGCATAGCCTGTTTCGCCGATCCGGATGTTCGCCAGGTAGCGTTTCGCGATGACGTCGAACGGGATGACGAAGGCGACGGACCCGTCGAACCGCTCCCCCCGGAAAACGGGGACGTGAATGGCGATCGCCTCGAATCCCCTGACGGACCGGAAAACGTCGCTCACCACGGTCCGCTGGCTCGTTTTCAGCCCTTTCACGTGAGCCAGCCCGCTCAGGTCGGTGTCCGATGCCGGCCCTTCCGGAACGCTGAAGACGACGTGCCCGGCGCCGTTGACGCGGCTCACGATGGCGACGGTGTCCCGGTGCCGTTCGAAGGTTTCCCGTAGGAGCGTCCTGCCGCTTTCGTCGAGGTCCGCGACGTGGGGATAGCGGGAAAGGGTGGTGAGGGTGGCGATCAGGTTCTCGAAGGTGCTCTCGATCCCCGCCGCCGCCTGCCGGGCGTGCATGCGCTGGCCGGCGTTCATGCCGTCGATGGCTTTCCGTTTCGCATCCTCGTAAAAATTGAAAAAAAGATAGAGGCACAACGCCAGGAGAAGGAACAGAAGCGCAAACTGGAATTTGTACTTCATCTCGGTCCTCGCAGCCGGCTGGGTCAGGGTGGAAAAATACGGCGACATCCTTGGTGATTATGACGGCGGACCGGCCCCTTGTCAATGGCAAACCGGCAAAGGGGGGGGCAGGACGGGAAAGGGCGGACGGGGAAACCGGCGGAACTCCGGAAGGGGGTGCCGGCGTTTCGCCGGACCGGGAATTCCGCCGCGGGCCGCTGCAGGCCGCATCCCT
This sequence comes from uncultured Spirochaetaceae bacterium, assembly GCA_964529055.1. Classification (GTDB taxonomy): domain Bacteria; phylum Spirochaetota; class Spirochaetia; order DTKZ01; family DTKZ01; genus JAKQWJ01. The sequence continues at coordinate 34 of CAZGUL010000562.1, read as the reverse complement.
GTGAATCCTTCCAGATTTTCACCTTTTTTATGGT
>CAZGUL010000561.1:0-1733 GCA_964529055.1 uncultured Spirochaetaceae bacterium | reverse complement strand
TTATCCGGTTCCGGACAATGCCAGGCAGTCAGAACGCCTTTAGGGGTATCTATGGAGTTTAATTTTACGTGTGTAGGATTCTGAGAGATATCGATCAATGTTTCAATGCCCTTGCACTAGCAGCAACCGTCATAGCATTTATCTCACAAGAAGGATTTTGCAAGACCAAGCGTTGCTGAGTTGTTATCCTAAATGATGATAACAAAAACGACTTAGAAGCGAATAAATTCGAGCTGGTGATTTCTTACACATATTTCGTGTTAATTTATAAAGCAGGCTTTTTTCTCCACTGAATCTAACGACTTGCTTTTGCCCATGAATGTAAAAATATGTATTAAGATTAGTTTCAACAGTGCCCCATCTTTTTTTAAAATCAATCAATTTTGGATTATGAATCGATGTTCTTCCGAAATCAAATATTCTATAACCTTCGGCACATGCTGCCCGTATGCCCTGCCAGTAAAGAAATTGGTTGGCACCGATATTACGGTAAGCGCTGTCTTCTCCCATAGCTTCGACTGATGTCCGACCATTAAAGTTAAGATGAAGATGCCCGCAAATAATTCTATTATCCATGCAGGCCAGAAGAATTCTTGCTTGTTCAGAACTTTTGAATTCGTCAAAGATTCCTTTAAAAAAAGCATACGGTTGCGCCGGCAACCCTAATTTTTTCCTTGTGTTGGTGTAAAGTTTGTAAAATGCTGACAGATCCTGATCGTTTTGAGCATATTTAATCTGAAGATTGTGCTTGACGGCTTTGTTGATCAAGTAGCGGATAGATTTATAACTGGTGTTTTTCCAAAGGGTTTCTTCACCTCTGGACAGATCAAGATAGTGATGTTTATATTCTTCATTAATACCAAAAGGTTTATTGGAAAAAAATGAATTGTTGGTGTGTGTTCTTATTTCAATATAGGCACATTTAAGACGCAGTAGAAGTTCTGCGGCTTTCATAATCAGTGCTTCGCTTTGCGCTTCATTGGATATCAATGGATCACACAGGGTTGCAAACGGTATACTGACTAAGCGGTCGCCGGTAAGCCAGCTGCGGACTTCGTAAACAGGAAGGCCAGCTTTAATGGTATCAGTTTCTTGGTCAATCAAGGCAAAGTAATGTCCCCGCATATGCGGGAAGGTGCTTTCGAGAACTTTCTTCCATCCAGATAGATGCACAATCCAGCCTAAAGGATGATTTTTTACAAATTCATCCCAGCGCTGATCAACACATGGGTCAATAATGTTAACTTTATACGTCATTATGAAGAGGTTTATTTTACCCTATATACAGCAAGGGGATTCTTCAACAAACTTTTTGCTACCTGCGCTCCCACGCCACGCACCCTTAATCCCATTTTTATTATTCCTATATATAATTCTGTTAACGCCTCATGTTTGTTGTGAAAATTAATTACTTTTGGATAAATTAAAAACGGAATTAATATTTTCGGTAAAATACCAAGGCGATTATTTGTGCTTTTTCCGGTCATCGCAAATATCAGTGTATTTAAATAGAGATTTTTACGTTTCCACGAGTAATCTTTGATATTAAAGCCGGCTAAAAAGTCAAGTCCATGCCCGCTATCTTCTATTCCGTGAATAATTCGATCTTTGACAGCCTTTTCGAAAAGTAGAGTTCCCGGCAAAAAGATCAGATTGTATATGCGCAGAAAAAATGGGGAGGGAAGATTTCGGGCCAATTTGAGTGTTTCCAGTAGATCTTCTTTCTCTTCGTA
>CAZGUL010000560.1:0-1736 GCA_964529055.1 uncultured Spirochaetaceae bacterium | reverse complement strand
GCCGCATGGCCATGGTAGTGGTAGACGCCCTTCTTATCGAGCCGCTGAACCGACGGCTTCCCGCAGTCGTGAAGGAGCATCGTCCAGCGCAGCGTCCGGTCCGGCGGTGCCGCCATCATCGTCCGGATCGTATGCTCGCCGACCGTCAGGCGATGATGGTGGTTATTCTGGACCGCCGCCATCTCCGCGTCGAACTCCGGCAGCACGACCGCCGTGATCCCGCACTCATAGGCCAGCCTCATTTCCTCCGGATGCGGGGAGGACTGCTTCGCCTGGGCGTAGGCCACCTGGTTCGAACGGCCGCTGCCCATGCCCGGCAGGAAACCGATCCACAAACCGATGAAAAACGACCGGATAATGTTCCACAGATTCGCCGAGATTTCCTTCAGGGTTATGCCGAAGCCGGAAACCTTCAGCGAAACGTCGATCGGGGGCTGTTCCCCGTCGGCGAAGTCCTTGATGATCTGCTTGACGGCGAAGATCCCCAGAATCATGGCCAGAATATCGAATCCGCCGGAAAGCATGATCGATCCGAAGTTGAACCGCGGACCTCCGTCTATCGGGGCGAGTCCTACCAGGCTGAAGGACATCCCCAGGAAAGCCGCGGACAGGCCCTTGAACATGTCCCCCTTCGAGAGGGTGGCGACAAGGGTCAGCGCGCAGACGCACAGCGAAAAGTATTCCCACGGCCCGAGCTTCAGGGCCATCTCCGCGATGAGGGGACTGATCAGCACGGCGATGAGAATGCTGACGATGGTCCCGAAGAACGACGCGGTGATTCCGGTCCCGAGGGCCTTGACGGCCTGCCCCTTCCTGCAGAGCGGATAGGCGTCGAAACAGGTCGCGATCGAGGCGGGGGTTCCCGGGATGCCCAGCAGGGTGGCGGAAATGAAGCCGCCGGAAACCCCGCCGACGTAAACTCCCATCAGGAGCGCCATGCCCAGCTCGGAACTCATGCCGAACGTGAGGGGCAGCAGCAGCGAAACGCCCGTTGTCGCCGTAAGACCGGGAATCGCCCCGAAGATTATACCGACAACGGTTCCCGTCAGAATCAGCATCAGGGATACGGGCTGAAAAAGAATTCCGAAGCTTTCAAACATAAATTCCATATCACCACTCCCGGCTTTTCTAAAAGAACATTCCCGGAGGGAGCATGACGTGGAGAATTCTCTCGAATATGAAATAAACGAGAATTGTCAGCCCCAGGGATATCGCGATTGTCTTGACGGGAGACCGGGCCTTTATTCCCATCATTTTCATCGAGACGAAGAGCATGACGGGAGTGGCCGCGAGATACCCAGCCGTCAGCAGTCCCGCCGTGTAGAGAACCATCAGGGCGGACATGCGCAGGAGGCGCATCCATCCTTCCCGGGGCAGGTAGCCTTTCCCCGTGTCCGCCCCTGCCCGCAGGAACACGCCGGCCCCGCAGACAATGAGGCCGATGCCCGCGATATAGGGAAAGAGCCGGGGCCCCACATCGTTCTCCAGCCGGGGATCCATGATTCCGCCCGCGGCCGCGACGATGAGGACCCCCAGGGCGGCGAGGGCCAGTCCCGTAATCCTGCTTTTATTCATCCGATATCACCTCGAAATCCGGCCCGCCGGGACGCCGCAGCCTCTCGGGATGCGGACGCCCCGCCGCGGGGGAGTTATTTTTTCATGCCCAGCTTCTTCGCCACACCTTCGATGACCGCGTCCTCGTCCTGGACGAATTTCCGGGACGCCGCGGGATCACG
>CAZGUL010000559.1:0-1738 GCA_964529055.1 uncultured Spirochaetaceae bacterium | reverse complement strand
GTACGCTTTCATCGAAGTCATGACCTGCCCGGGCGGCTGCCTCGGCGGCGGAGGACAGCCGATCCCGACGAACGCGGAAATCCGCAGGAAGAGGGCCGAATCGATCTACGCCGAGGACAGGGGCAAGGGAATCAGAAAATCCCACGAGAACCCCGCGATCATAAGGCTGTACAAGGAATTTCTCGGCGAGCCGCTGGGCGAGAAGTCGCACCACCTGCTGCACACCGGGTACACGGCCCGGGGAGTATTCTGATGCCGGCCGGCCGCTCCGCGGCCGGCCCCGTCAGCCCCCCTCCTTTTTCTCCGTTCGCAGCCCCTTCCACAGGAGATACGCGACGAATAGCGCGCCCAGCGCGATAAAAGCCCAGCTCAGCTCCGCATAATACATTTCCAGGACGTCCTTCCGGCTGTACAGGTGGTATCCCAGCAGGGCGAGGATGAGGTTCCAGATGCCCGAGCCCAGGACGGTGTACAGCAGGAAATCCCGCATGTTCATCCCCGCCAGCCCCGCGGGCAGGGAAATGAGCTGGCGGATGGCGGGAATGAGCCGGCCGATGAAGGTCGAACTCTTTCCGTACTTCAGGAAATACGCCTCCGCCTTCTCCAGCGCGTGCCGGTCGACCAAGAGGAAATGCGCGGCCCGCGTATCGGCGAGCCTGTACAGGAGCGCCCGCCCCAGATAGCGGGCGAGCCCGTAATTGACCAGCGCGCCCAGGATGCTGCCGGCTATTCCCGCCGCGACGACGCCGGCGAGGGACAGTTCCCCCTGGGCGGCCTTCCACGCCGCGGGGGGAATGACGATCTCCGACGGAAACGGAATGAAGGAACTCTCGACGGTCATCAGCAGCACGACCATGCCGTAACCGATATGTTCCATGTAGAAATCGATTATTCCCGAAAACAGTCCGGTTATCATAAGGAAGGTTATAGGGATCGGCGGACGTTTTGACAACCCGTCCGGACCGCGGCGGCTTGAGAAATCCCGGGTCATGGGCTATCTTGAAAGCATGCGAACACTTCGGGGAAAACTTCTGTTCTACATTCTGACCGCAATTTTCATTCTTGTTTTCTGTTCCTACGCATACGTGGTCTACCTGGCGAACTCCACCCTCACCGATTACGCCTACCGGAACATCGAGGCCGCCGCGGGCCGTCATACGGCGGCGGCGGAAAAGACATTCACCGCCGCGACGGACCTGGTGGTCACGCTGGGGAAAACGGTGGAGGCGCTGAAATCCTCCGGCGCCACGGACCGCCGGATTCTGCAGAACCTCTTCCTCGATCAGATGAAGGCCCATCCCTACGTTCTCACCCTGTGGCTGATGTTCGAGCCGAACGGCTGGGACGGGCGGGACGGGACCGACAGGTTCATGCCCTTCGCCTACCGCACGGAGGACGGCGCGGAGTGGGACCCGGAAAACGAGCCCGCGGTCTACGACGCCGAGTACGTTGAGGATTTCTTCCTCCTCCCGAAGAAGCTCGACAGGCTCGTCGTGATGAGCCCGTACTCCGACGAGGTGGACACGGAAAACAAGGTGCTGATGACGTCGGTCTGCGTGCCGGTTAAAACCGCGGACGGCGCCTTCCTCGGCGTCCTCGGCATCGACATTGCCCTGGAGTCGCTGGCGGACCTCAACCGGGAGTTCACCCTGTTCGCGTCGGGCTACGGGACCATCATTTCCGACGACGGCCTCATCGTCGCCCACCCGGACGCGTCGCTCGCCGGCCGGCCCGCCGC
>CAZGUL010000558.1:0-1740 GCA_964529055.1 uncultured Spirochaetaceae bacterium | reverse complement strand
GCTGAAGTATCAGAATGATGACGAAGGGATTCTCGCTTATCACGGATATCGCTGAGATCACCATATCGGGCATCTGGGTCCGGGAAAGAGCCGCGTTATAGATCGCGGCCGCGGCGAGGATGAACATGATCGCCGAGGACGTGACGGCGGATTCCTTCAAGTCCCGGATGAAGGCCTTCCAGGTGAGTTCGCCGTAGAATATTCCGAGAAGAAGGGAATACATCACCGCGACGGCGGCCGCTTCGGTGGGGGTGAACACTCCGGTCCAGATTCCCCCGATGATGATGAGGGGCGTAAGGAGCGCGAAAAAGGCGTTTCTGCCCGAGACCAGCAGCTTCCCGGGATTGAATTTCTCGCCCCGGGGATAATTTCGGATTGACGAGATTATGGCGCACAAAACCATCATCGTCGCCGCCATGAGAAGCCCCGGTATGATTCCGCCGATGAAAAGTTTGCTGACGGACACCGATGCGAGAATGCCGTACATCACCATGGGCACGCTGGGGGGGATGACGGGTCCGATGGTGGAAGACGCCCCCGTCACCGCGCAGCTGAAGTCGTCGTCGAAACCGGCGTCCCGCATGGCTTTCAGTTCGATGGGTCCCAATCCGGCCACGTCGGCGGCCGCGGCGCCGGACATTCCGGAAAAAATGACGCTGGCTATGATGTTTACATGGGCGAGCCCGCCCCTGGCGCTTCCCACCATCCTCTGGGCGAAGTCGAATATCCTGGTGCTGATTCCGCTGGAGTTCATTATGTTGCCCGCGAGCAGAAAGAGAGGCACGGCGAGAATGGGAAAATTGTTGATTCCGTAGACGAGCATCTGGGCTATCATCGCGAAGGAGAGATTCGGCAGGCCGAGTCTGATGGATAAAGCCATGATCGACGTCGCGATTATGGAAAACGCCACCGGTACGCCGAGTATGAGGAGACTCAGAAGCAGAACGGTGAATACCAGGATTATTTCCATCGGATGCCCCCTTTGACGAGCTCAAACAGCCGGAAGGAAAGCGACAGGAGGGAAATCGCCGAGAATATCGTGATGGGCACGTAGAGGACGGCGACGCTGATGGGTATGGTCACCGCCATCTGCCGGAAATTGTTCCTGATCAGATGGAGACTGCCGAGAAGGACGATTATGCTCACGACGAGTCCGAGAAAGATGAACAGGACCTCGGTCCATGATTTCACCTTCGGGGAAAATTTATCCACCAGCAGTGTCACGCAGATATGATCGCTTCTGATCGTTGCGACGATGGTTCCTGCGTATACCATCCAGATCGCCAGATACCGGGACAATTCTTCGGTCCAGGGAGCTATAACCCGGAAAACATAACGGAACATGACCTGGAGAGCCACCACCACCGCGATGGCGAAGAGAAGATATGAGGACGCTGTTTCCGCGGCTTTTCCCATCCTGTCCATAAAATTCCGCATGAACGACTCCCGCACCCATTAAATTACCGGGCTCCCATAAAGGAACCCGGTGGGGCCGCATTCCGGGGCCCGGCTCAATCCGATATCGCTTTCTGCAATTCCTCGACCACCCAGGGCTCCCATTTGGCCTTGAAGAAGTCCATTGTCCCCAGGGCTGTTTTCTGGAACGCCTTCAGATCGACCGTGACGAATTCCATGCCTTTCGCCTGCATGTCCTTCGCCAGCTTGTCCTCTTCCGAAAACGACACGTCGGTGCACCACTTCAGCGCGTCTTTGGCGGTACGGATCACGAGTTCACGCGTT
>CAZGUL010000557.1:0-1745 GCA_964529055.1 uncultured Spirochaetaceae bacterium | reverse complement strand
GCAACCGGCATCTGGTGGTGGAAAGAAAACCGCTGTCGGGGATCGTGCGGCTTCTGGACACGGCCCCGGTGAACGGACACCGGCCGTCGGTGGACGTTCTGTTCGAATCCGCGGCGCGCCACTACGCGAACGGAGTCCTGGCCGTCATCATGACGGGAATGGGAAAAGACGGGGCCCGGAAAATCGGGGAGGTGTACCGGCAGGGGGGAATCACCCTGGGTCAGGACGAGGCGACGAGCATCGTCTACGGCATGCCGAAGGCCGCGTACGAGTTCGGCTTCATCCGGCGACAGGTGCCCCTGGGGATGATGGCCGAAACCATTTCCCGGCTCGTGAGGGACCCGGTCCTCTAGGAGGCGAGATTCCCGGCCTTTTCGGCCTCCCCGGCGGCCAGCGCCTGAAGCTCCTCCTCCGGGACGACCCGTACGACTTCCGGAAGATTCTGGCTCCGCCGGGAAATGAGAAAAACGGACAGGAAACCCAGAGCGAGGCCGGCGAGTCCCGCCAGCACCCGGGGGCCTTCCTCCGCGGAGACTCCCAGGCGGGGCGCGCCCGCGTAAAAGGCCGCGAACAGGGCGACGGGAAGAATGAAAACCTTGAGGCCCGCGGTCACCGCCTGGGCTGAGGGCAGAAAAATTTCGACATGGTCACCCGGGTTCAAAGCCACCCCCCGGACGTTGCGGGCGGCGATTTCCCGGTCCCGCGCTCCGCAGGTGCCGCCCGCGCAGGAATGACAGGCCGCCGAGGGCCTGCAGTGTATCGTAATTCTGTCGCCGTCAATCTTCGTCACTTTGCCGATCTCGGTCATTCGGGACCTCCGTGCACGGATGGCGGAAACCCTCGATGGAAACCGCCTTTCCGTCGTCGCTCACCTCCAGGACCGCGCCCTGGAGTTCCAGATTCTCCCAGGCGTCCTTCGATCGCTCGGGAATCTGGGTCAGGAACTTGCGGATCTCGACCGTCTTGTCGAGACCCCCGACGCTTGTCAGACTGCCCGTGCGCCCCGCGTGGCACAGCACGCCGGTTCCCCGGGGCATGATGCGGGCGTCCGCCGACAGGACCTTGCCGTGGGTCCCCACGACCGCGGACACCAGGCCGTCGGCGACGTGGAACATGGAGTACTTTTCCGCGGTGGTGCAGGCGTGGAAGTCCAGCACTATCGTGTTCGTCTCCTGCCGGATCCGGGAAACGATTTCCGGGAGGAACGTGTACGGGTTGCTCAGATGGACCCGGCTGAATCCCGACTGCCCCAGGAGACAGACGACGGCGACCTTTTTGTCCCCCGCCTGGTAAACCCGCCAGCCCCTTCCGGGGTTGCCCGGCGGGTAGTTTGCGGGGCGCAGGATGTAGGGCGCCGCCGAGATATGTCCCACCATGTCCCGCTTATAATATATGCATTCTCCGCCGGTGAGGACATCTATTCCGAGCTTCCGGAGGTAAATTGAATGGTTTCTGCCCAGCCCGAAACCGCCGGTGGCCCCGTCGGCGTTGGCTATGACGAAATCGATCCCGCGCTCCTTCCGGATGGCCGGGAGGCTCGACTTTACGCAGAACACGCCGGCCTTGCCGACGATGTCGCCGATAAACAAAATCCGCATGACGCGACAGGATAACAGGATTGCCGGGCTTCCGCAATCGGCGGGGCGGGCCGCGGGCGTGTTGCCTCCGGGTCCGGCATGGATGATATTGTTAAAGGACGCCCGCGGGGTCCCCCGTCGTGGACGGGACGCGGAACCGCCCGGAGA
>CAZGUL010000556.1:0-1747 GCA_964529055.1 uncultured Spirochaetaceae bacterium | reverse complement strand
ATGAAATTTTACACCGACGACGCTTCCGTTTTTTCCTGGGTGACCGTGCCGCCGCACCTGTGCGGATGGAGCCGTCTGGTCCACGGCGGCGTTCTCTCCACCATGCTCGACGAGATCATGAGCAGGTCGGTGATCTATCTACTGAAGAGGCTCGGGCTGACGAGGCGCATGGAGGTCGAATTCCTCCGGCCCGCTTTCATCGGAAAGGAGCTCAAGGTGGAAGGGAAAGTCGGGGAAGTTGCGAACGACCGGGAAGTCCGGGCGGAGGGCTTCGTGTACGACGAGGAGGGAGAGGTGTGCGCCCGGTCGAAGGGGTCCTTCATCCTTTTCTCGACGGACCGGATGAGGCGGATGGGTGTTGCGGACAGCGGGATCCTCGACTGGTTCGACCGTCTTGCCGGGAAGATCTGAGACCGGGGCCGCTTCCGCCCGTGCCGGGGAAAGACGGACGGGGGGGAGGGCACGGCCGGAAGAAAAAACGGGGGATTTTTCCGGCGAAGCTCTGGTATACTCGGAGCACGGACCCCCTGCACCTGCGGGGGCGTTGCGGCGGGAAGGCGGAAGCGCCGGGGCCCGGGGCAGGCGGGATCGATGAGGTCCGTAAAGGAGGCGCTCATGGTGGAGGACTGGCTGGCAAACGCCTATGGGGGATTGTCGCGCCGGGAATTCCTGGCCCGTATGGGGGCGGCCGGAATCGGCCTGGCGGGCTTCGCCGTGGCGGCGACGCCCGTGGCGGGCAAGGTGGTAAGAACCCCGGCGGAGGGTCTCGTCGTCGCGGAAGGCACAGCCTTCTCCGGCGGGTTTCCGGTCCCGGTCTTCGAAGCCCGACCCGCAGCCCCCGGGCAATATCCCGTCGTCATCGTCGTTCCGGAGATCTTCGGGATGCACGAACACATCCGCGACGTAACCCGGAGACTGGGCCGGAAGGGCTTTCTGGCCGTGACCTTCGAACCCTACGCCCGGGAAGGCGGCGTACTGAATCTGCCCGACATCGCGGCGGTGCGAAAGGTGGTCGATCCCATCCCGGACGACCGTGTCATGGACGACATGGAGGCCGTGGCGGCCCTTGCGATGAAACACCCGGCGGCCCGGCCGGGAGGAATCGGCGTGACCGGTTTCTGCCGGGGCGGCATGTACGCCCTTCTTTTCGCGATCCGCTGCCCCGCCGTAAAGGCCGTCGTCTCCTGGTACGGACAGATCCGCCCCGCCCTGACGCCGGGTGTGCGGACGTTCGGCCCGCTCGACGGGGCGGGGAAAATCGGCGCCCCCGTCCTCGGGCTATACGGGGGTGAGGACCTGGGCATTCCCGTCGCCGACGTGCGGGCCATGGAAGCGGCGTTGAAACGGGCGGGGAAAAAGGCCGAGTTCGTCGTGTATCCCGGGGCGCCCCATGCCTTTTTCGCCGATTACCGTCCCAGCTACCGGCCCGAGGCGGCCGCCGACGCCTGGGAGCGGTGCGTCGCCTGGTTCAACCGCTGCCTTCCCGGTGCGTGAGGGGCCCCGTGTCCGGAAAGGCCGCCGGGGGGAGGGGACGTTTGAGGACGTAGAACCGGTACCACCCCAGTTTCAGAAGCTCCAGCGTCACCTCCTGAATGCCGTGGCCTGTGGTCCACCAGTCGGAAGTGTCGCGGGCCGCGCGGGCGGGGAAGCACTTCATGCGGATGCCGGAATCCCGGAGAACGGCGGAATAGACGAGGTAGGTCCTGCGGCTCCTGAATTTCGGGGCGATCACGATCACCGAGCGGAT
>CAZGUL010000555.1:0-1759 GCA_964529055.1 uncultured Spirochaetaceae bacterium | reverse complement strand
CGGCCCTTGACCTGTCGCAGCTCACCGGCGGGGCGGATTTTCATCTGTCCGTCAGCACGGGCATCGCGGTCTTTCCGGACCACGCCGCTTCGGCGCCGGACCTGATCGCCCGGGCCCATGAGCTGCCGCTGATCGGACGCGAACGGGGGGGAAACAGGATACTCTTTCCCGAGGACAAATAGGAGACTGTGTGGGAAATCTCCGCGGAATACTGACGAAAGTCGACATTTTCTCGGACCTTCTGGGGGATGAATTCGACCTGCTGACGGCGCGGATGAGGGAAGTTCCCTGCCGGAAGGGAGAGGTCCTGTTCAGCGAGGGTGACGAAGGCAAGGAGCTGTACATCGTCCTTCGGGGCGCGGTGCGGATATCCGTCCGCCTGCCCGACGGCGCGGAACTGGCGCTGGCCGAGATACGGGAAGGCAATTTTTTCGGGGAAATGTCGATCATCGAGAACGCGCCCCGGTCGGCCACCTGCACCGTGACGGAGGACGGCGCCCTCCTGTCCCTTCACGGCGACGATTTCTACGACCTCATCCGCCGCCATCCCCCGACGGCGCTGAAAATCATGTCCCGGATGCTCAACATCGTGACCGGGCGGCTTTCGAACACGGGCTCCCTTCTGTCGGAAATGGTCCGATGGGGCGAGGGAGCGCGCAAACGTTCCATCACCGACGAGTTCACCGGGCTTTTCAACCGCCGCTTTCTCGACGAGGCCCTTGTGACGGCGGTTTCCCGGGCCAAGGCGGAAGGCAAGCCCGCCGCCCTTGTCATGCTGGACCTGGACCACTTCGGGGGCCTGAACAAGAAATTCGGGGAGGCGTTCGCGGACACGGTTCTCCTGAAGGCGGCGGAGACATTCAAAAAAGTCTTTCGTCCGACCGACATCCTGGCCCGCTACGGCGGGGACGAATTCACCTTCATCCTGCCGGAAACCGGCGCCAAAACCGCGCTGAAGCTCGCCGGGAACCTGCGGCGCAGGCTCCGGAGCGCGAAATTCGCCGGCAAACCCGACGTGGTCGTCACCACGAGCATCGGAATCGCCTGCGTCCCCGACGACGCGGACACGCCGGCCGGGCTGACGGAGGAGGCTGACAAGGCCCTCTACACCGCGAAGGAGCAGGGTCGTGACAGGGCGGTCGCCGCCGGGGGCTGCCGCGCCGGGGCGGCGCCGGACAGGCGGAAACGGGAATTCCGGACCATCGCGGAAAGGAACCGGACCGTGGATTCCCTGATCCGGGTCATAACCCGGAAAGAGTCCTTCCTTCTCGTGGGACACCGGAACCCTGACGAGGACTGCATCGCCTCCCTCGTGGCCTTCGGACTGCTCCTCAGCAAATTCCAGAAGCGCATAACCATATCCATCTGCAGCGGGGTGCAGGACCAGCTTCAGTATCTCGTCAAAATCTGCGCGTACAACCTCATCGGTTTCCTGCAGGACTGCGAGGAAGGCCCGGCCGACTATTCCGCCCTGGTCGTCCTGGACACGCCGAAACCGTCGATGATCGATTCAAACCCCGTCGTCGACCGCCTGCTGAAGGACCGCAAGGTGGTGAAGCTCGAGATCGATCACCATCTGGAAGCGGACGCCCTCTACTCCGGGGACCCCTGCTGCCGTCTCGTCTCGAACGCGTCCAGCACCTGCGAACTCATCGGATTCCTGGCGCTGAAGCTGTCGAACAGAAAAGACCTGCTGAAACGCCACGGCATAACCGAACTTTTTTCCCGGAACCTTGCCCTCGCGATCCTGACGGGGATA
>CAZGUL010000554.1:0-1765 GCA_964529055.1 uncultured Spirochaetaceae bacterium | reverse complement strand
CGGCAGTACCTGGCCACCCCGCCGGAGGGCTTCCTGGGCTGTGTCGCGGCGATTGCGGAGCTGAACCTCCTGGACCGGCTTTCCGGGATCACGGCCCCCACGCTGGTTCTCGTGGGCGAGGAGGACCCCGGAACGCCGGTGAAGGCCGCCCGGGCCATCCACGAAAGGATCCCCGGATCGCGGCTCCGCATCATTCCCGGCGCGCGGCATTTCCCGAACGTCGAAAAACCCGGCGAATTCAACGAGGCTGTGCTGGAGTTCCTGAGGTGAAACTGACAAAAAGCGACGACGTCCGCGGGGAAGTCCGCGGAAGATACGCGAAAATCGCCGCGGCGGGCGGGACGGGATGCGGCTGCGGCTCTTCGGCCTGCTGCGGCACACCGATAAACGCGAAGGCGGCGGATATCGCCGTCGGCCTGGGATATTCGGAAAAAGACGTTAAAGGCGCTCCCGAAGGGGCGAACATGGGGCTGGGCTGCGGGAATCCGCAGGCCATCGCCGCGCTGCGGCCCGGAGAAACCGTTCTCGACCTGGGGAGCGGCGGCGGTTTCGACTGTTTTCTGGCGGCGAAGGCCGTCGGCGGGAGAGGGTTCGTCGTCGGTGTGGACATGACGCCGGAGATGGTCTCTTCCGCCCGGCGGAACGCGGAAAAGGCCGGCCTCGGCAACGTCGAGTTCCGCCTGGGAGAAATCGAAAACATTCCCGCCGCAGACGGGATGTTCGACGTCGTCATTTCCAACTGCGTCATCAATCTTTCCCCGGAAAAGAGCAAGGTTTTCAGCGAAATCTTCCGCGTGCTGAAATCCGGCGGAAGACTGGCGGTGTCCGATGTGGTCAGGACGGCGGAAATGCCGGAAGAGATGAAAAAAAATCCGGCCTTGTACTCCGGATGCATCGCCGGCGCCGCGTCCCCTGTGGAATTGCGTTCAATGCTCGAGCGGGCCGGTTTCGTTAACATTTCGATAACGCCGAAAAACGAAAGCGGCACGTTCATCCGCGAATGGGCTCCCGGCAGCGGAGCCGAGAACTTCGTGGTATCGGCGGCGATCGAGGCGGAGAAGCCCGGGGCCTGAGAGCCGGCAAGTCCGGCGATTTCAGCGAGGCGATTCCCGGTTTTCTGCTTCCCGAGCCTGCCCGAGATCCCTCCCGAAAACCGCGAACACCAGAGTCCCGGCGAGGCCGAAGGCCGCGGCGGCGAGGAAATTGACATGCGGCGCGATATTCCAGAGCCAGGCACTGGTCAACGCGGCGGCCGTCACGAAAATGTCCCGGATAAGATAATAAGCACCGAAGGTGCGGGCCTTGGCGTCTTCCGGGGCCAGGTCCATGATGAGCGCCTTCCGGGTCGGTTCCCCGAATTCCTTCAGCCCCCGGATAATGAAAGCGAGAACGAACATCGGGAAGGAACGGGATACGAGAAGAACCAGCGGAAAGGCCGTAAAAAAGCCGAAGGTGGCGAGGACGAATTTCTTCTTTCCGTACGTGTCGGCCAGGAGAGATACTGGGATGTAAACGAGCATAGCGACAGCCATTTCGATCGTGGTGAGCAGGCCGAACTCGAGGGCGCCCAGACCGTTGTTGTCCACCGCCCAGATCACGACGAAAGCGTAGGGTATCTGCTCCGCGAAGCGAATCAGGATGTCGCCCGCCAACAGACTACGCATGGCAGGGCTGAAAAGAGCGCGGATTCCCATTTTCCCGGCGGCCGCGTCCTTACCCTTCCGCGGCTCTTCCTTCATGAAAAAATGCACCAGCAGGAGAGCGG
>CAZGUL010000553.1:0-1772 GCA_964529055.1 uncultured Spirochaetaceae bacterium | reverse complement strand
GAATGGCACGCCGCTGAAGGCGCGTTTCTGGAAAAAGACGGCATCGCGCTGACGATAGAGACGGAAAAGGTGACCTGGAACATTCCGGCCGACGCGCCCGGGTTTCTTCATATTCTGGTTGAAAAAGGGAAAATCGCCAAGGTCGGCGAGATCGTCGGTCAGCTCGCGGAGACTAACGACGAGCTGCAGGCTCTCCAGAAAAAGGGAGCGGCCGCCGGGGAGACGGTGAGTGGGCCCCCCGAGACGGAAAGCAGGCCGGCGGAGGCCGGGACGGGCACGGCGGATTCCCCGAAGCCGCAGAAAGCCGCTCCCGCCAGTCCCGCCGCGCGAAGCATGGCGAAAAAACTCGGAGTCGATCTTTCGCTGGTGACCGGCTCGGGTCCCAACGGAAGAATCACCGAACAGGACATCGTAAAATATCGTGAAAACAAAAGTGAGACCAGAATCACGCCCCTGGCGAAGGCGATCGCCTCGGACAAGGGGGTGGACATAAGCGGGATCAAAGGAACGGGGGACCGCGGGAAGATTACGAGCGACGACGTCAGGAAGGCGGCCGAACCGCCGAAACAGGACGGGGCGCCCTCGTCGGGGATCACCGTCATCCCCGTGACCGGCATGAGGAAGCTGATCGCCGGCGGCATGTACGAAAGCATCCAGAAGACGGCACAGTTGTCCGTGTTCAACGAGGTCGACGTGACGGGAATGCTGGAATTCCATCAGCAGGTCCGGGAAAAGTACAGGAACACGGAAGACGCGCGCGTGACCCACACCGACATCATGGTCATGGCGACCTGCCGCGCCCTGAAGCGTTTCCCGATCATGAATTCGACCTTCACCAACGATGAGATTCTCCTTTACGACTGGGTCCATATGGGTATTGCCGTTTCCGTATCGGAAGGTCTGATCGTTCCGACGCTCAAAAATGCCGACAGGAAGAGCCTTCTGGAGATCGCCCGCGAGCGAAAGGCGCTGGTGGAAAAAGCGCGCGACGGGAAACTGCTGGTGGACGACGTCGTCGGAGGAACGTTCACCATATCGAATTTCAGCATGTACAACGCCGACGGGGCGACCCCCATATTGAGAAGACCGGAAAGCGGCATTCTCGCCTTCGGCGGGATCAAGAAGAAGCCGGCGGTGTACCGGGACGCCCTCGCGATTCGTTCCATGATGGTCGTCAGCCTGACTTTCGATCATCAGGTGACGGACGGCGCCGAGGCGACGCAGTTCCTGAAGGCCGTGTGCGAGTATCTGGAGAATCCCTCCCTGATGGTGCTGTGATTCACCGTGGGAGGGGTTTGCGCTTCATAGATCGATCGGGTGCGTCTGCGCATCGACGCGGCGGGTGATCCGGTGGCGGCAATATCGGAAAACATCAACGTAATGGACTGGGGACTCCTCGGATACGGGGAGTCCGTCCGCCGGCAGCTGCGTCTGGTGGAAGAGAGATGCAGCGGCGCCGCGGGCGACAGTCTGATTCTGGTCGAACATCCTCTTGCGGTGACGCTGGGCCGCAGCGGGGGACAAGGCGATCTTCTCATGCCGGAAACGTATTTTCACCGTGAGGGGATCGAACTTCACGCCGTGAGCCGCGGCGGCAAGGCCACTTTTCACGAGCCCGGTCAGCTGGTGGTCTATGCGATTGTCAAGTTGAGAGACAACGACATCAGGCGTTTCGTTCTCACGCTGCTCGAATCGGCCGCCGCGGTTTTTCAGGCGTACGGCCTTCCTCCGGAGTTCAAGGAGGGCCGGCCCGGTGTATGGGTCAGGTCTCG
>CAZGUL010000552.1:0-1772 GCA_964529055.1 uncultured Spirochaetaceae bacterium | reverse complement strand
TAATTGTATGATAAGTTGGAGCGAGGATAAAAACAACCAGCTTAAGGAAAAGCGCGGAGTGTCCTTCGAAGGCGCAACGGAGGAAATTCTGGCGGGCCGACTTCTCGACCTTATCCCGCATCCGGCAAGACCGAACCAGCGGATTTACATCATCCGCTTGAATGGATACGTACACGGCGTGCCTTTCGTCGAGGATGAAGAGGGGAACATATTTCTAAAGACCATTTATCCAAGCAGAGGTTTACAGAAGAAGTACGGAGGAAGGCCATGAAAACCCAATATAAACCTAATTTCGAATTCCTTGATGAGGAAGAGAAGGAACTCGCGCATCTCGATGCATCGACCGCCCTGCCGGAAGATGAAAAACGAAAGGCTTTGGAAAATTTCCGCCGTGCCGCCGGGGGAGGAATCCGGAAGGCGGTCACCATGCGTCTATCCGAATCGGTTATCACGGGCTTGAAAAAAAAGGCTGAAATCGACGGGATCCCCTACCAGACCCTCGCGTCCATGGTCCTGCAAAAGTATGTCCGCGGCGCTCTCCTGGACAAGGACGCGGTGAGGGAAGTCGTAAAAGCGCTGACGAACGAAACTGTTCGAGCATAATGGCGAATGTAGACTGCATTCTCTACGGGAAAACATTTCCGCGTTTCGTCGAACGGGACCGTCAAAATTCTGAACACTCCCCGCCCCCCCGGCGCGGCTTTCGCGCGCTCGGGGGGCTCCTCCAAAAGGTAAAAATGTAAAAACCCTAAAAGGTCATTGAGTCCTCACGGGGCGGAAACCGAGATCGTTGCCGCTGCCCGTCGGAACGCTGTCGCCGCGACCGGATGAGCGCCGGTAGTCCGCATAGCTGCCCCAGCTGCCGCCGCGAACCACGCGGCGCGAACCCGAGGACGGCCCCCGCGGGTCGGTCTGCGAGGCCGAGCCGTAGCCGCCGTACCAGTCCCAGCACCACTCCCAAACGTTCCCCGACATGTCGGAGAGCCCCAGCTCGTTCGGCTGTTTTCCTCCGACGGGCTGGGTGCGGTTTCCCGAATTGGAGTGGTACCAGACAACGGCGCCGGGATCGTTCGCCCCGGCGTACTTGTACCCGCGCCCCGCGGCCCCGCCCTTCGCCGCGTACTCCCACTCGGCCTCCGTCGGCAGATGGTAGCCGTCCGCCGAGAAGTCGCAGGTTATGCCCGCGCCGCTCCCGGAGTACGCGGGCCCCAGGCCCTCCTTCCGGGAAAGCCAGTTGCAGTACTCCGCCGCGTCGTACCAGCTCACGTTGATGACGGGCCTTCCTCCCCGGCCCCAGCCTTGGTCCTCCGGACGGCTCCGTCCCGTGTCGGCGCAGAATCTGTCGTACTCGTCGAAGGTCACCTCGTGTTTCCCCATCCAGAAGCCGCTCACCGTCACGCGTCGGGTCGGCTTCTCGTCGGAGTCACCGTCGCCGAAGGTGTCGCCCATGGTAAAGGCGCCGCCTTCGACCCGGACCATGCCCTCGGATGCTCGGCGGGCGGCGGGAGCCGGCGCCGGACGCGCCGCGGGCGCGGGCTTGTAGGAAAAAGCCGCCTGCGTCGTCCGGCCCTCCCCGACGTCGGCATCCTTCTTCTCCGTTTTGCCGTCGGCGTAGCGCATCTCCAGGCTCCGCCGCCCCGCCTCCACCTGCGCCAGGTCGGCCCTGCTCCCCGCCGGAAGATCGCCCATCAATGTGCCGTCCAGGTAGAGTTTTCCCGCCGTCTCGGATGTCACCGCCAGGGAACCGTACAGCCGACGCACCGTGAAGCTCG
>CAZGUL010000551.1:0-1778 GCA_964529055.1 uncultured Spirochaetaceae bacterium | reverse complement strand
AGCAGATCCTTCGATTTCAGGACCGCGTCGTGGTACCGCCGGCTCTGCCCGGACATCAGGATCACGCCGGCCTTCTCGGCCGCGCCGATCATCCTTTCGCAGTCCGCGACGGTGTTGGCCATCGGCTTCTCCACGAGAACGTGCTTCCCGGCCCGGGCGCAGAGGACCGCCGCGTCGGCGTGCAGGTGATTGGGAAGGCAAAGGTCCACCGCCTCGATGTCCGGGTCCTTCAGGGCATCCTCGAGGGTCGCGTAGGTCCTGGGGACCTTATACTCCCCGGCGAAGGATTTTCTTTTTTCCGGGTCCCCCGACACGAGGGCCGAGATTTCCACCGCCCCGGGTATTTCCGTCATACCGGCCAGATGGCTTTTCGACACCCTTCCCAGTCCGACGACGCACATTTTCACGGGTCTATGCATGATCAGCCTCCATTGCCATTGTAAACGCAGGGGGCATTTTTGGCAAAGCGAAAAACGGCAGCGCGGGGCCCTTGTGCGTCCCCGGTTCTTCATGGCATGTTTTTTCCGCGATGAGCGTCATCGAAAAAACCATAGCCAAGGCGATACACGATTACAAGCTGATCGAGGAAGGGGACCGGATCCTCATCGGCGCTTCCGGCGGGAAAGACTCGACAACGATGAGCCATTTCCTGTCCCGGCGGCTGGGCTGGGACGGGCCGTCGTTCGAACTCGCCGCGCTCCGGATAAGGACCGACGTTCCCGGGGGAGGACTTCCGGAGGCGAACGAAAAAGCCCTCGCGGAACTCTACGCATCCTGGGGCGTTCCCCTGGAAACGATCGATGTCCCGGTCATAGGCAGACTCAAACCGGGCAAAACCATGAACTGCTACTGGTGCGCGACCCGGCGCCGCGGCGAACTCATGCGCTTCGCCCTGGCCCGGGGCTTCAATAAAATAGCCCTCGGACATCATCTTGACGACGCCCTCACGACCCTCCTGATGAACATGGTGAAGCACGGGACGGTGTCCACCATGCTTCCATTACTTCGCTACCGTAAATACGCCGTCACGCTGATCCGTCCGCTTATTCTCGTGCCCGAGGAAAGCATCCGAAGGTTCGCGGCGGCCGAAGGCTGGCTCAGCGTTACCTGCTCCTGCGATTACGGGGCCGAAGGCGAACGGAAGGAGTTCAAGCGCCGTCTCGACGTTCTCACCGGAAACTCCCTCCCGGCGAAAAGGCATCTGTTTCGCTCTCTTTCGAATGTGGACCGGGAATATCTTCCGGGTTCGCCGGGCACGGCGGCTTTTTAACCGGGTTCCTGTTTCTCGGGGATGACGAGGCGACAAGTTTCGGGCTGGGGAAACCTGCCCCCCAGACCTCCGGCCTCCCGTCTTGTATGCTGTTTCCATCGATGTGAAAAACCAGTGGCGTATGCGCAGCAGGTGAACCGGAGGGACGGAACGGTTTTAAGGCGCAGACAAGAATGCGGTTCTCCGAGGTTCAGGCAGCCCGCCATATACCAGAACGCACATCGTTTCGTACTGACGATGAGCTCCAATTGCCACCCCGGTTATCGCATAATTCGGATGCATGATGTACTTCCGGTGTCCACGGGAGGGCACGCCGTCGTCTATCAGCAATTGAACGAGAATTTCGCGCGCCGTATCGGACCCGTAGGAGATGTTCTCGCCGATGTAAGAGAGATTCGGTTTGTAGCGAGCGACACGATTTCCCGGACTGCTGCCGTCGGAACCGGTATGTCCCGTGGCGCCGGTTTTCCCCTGGTCCGCCGCGTGATCCTTCGCGGCGCGGTGCAGG
>CAZGUL010000550.1:0-1779 GCA_964529055.1 uncultured Spirochaetaceae bacterium | reverse complement strand
GCCGCCTACGGGCAGCAGCTGCGGGTTGAACGCAAATCCGGCGCCTGGAGCCTGATCGCGGCCGCGGCCGGAAGGCCCGGGGGGTGGGTGCACTCATCGGCCCTGTCCGCGAAAAAGATCGCCCTGTCCGCGGGGTCCTCCCGCTCGGGCGGAGCCTCCAGCCAGGAGGTCTCGCTGGCCGGCAAGGGCTTCAACGCCCAGGTGGAGGCCCAGTACCGGGCCGGCAACGCCGCGCTGGACTACGCCACCATCGACCGGATGGAGGCCCTGAAATTCTCCCCTGAGGAACTCGGACGCTTCATGACCGAAGCCGGTCTCGCGCCGGCGGGAGGCGGGAAATGAAAAAGAGCCTGCCCGCCTTTTTCGCCGCGGCCGTTCTGGCGGCGGCCGTCGTTCTCGGCTCCTGCTCAACCGTGGCGCAGATCGGTTCCGCCGTGGCGTACTCCACCGGCGCCATCACCGCCGACCAGGCCGGCGCGATCACCCGCAGCGCCGCGGCAATCGAAAAATCCTTCGAGGACATCACCCCCGAGCAGGAGTACTACATCGGCCGGGCCGTCGGCGCGAGCATTCTGACCTCCTACAAGCCCTTCGACGCCGCCGCGGCGACCCGGTACATCAATCTTCTGGGCCGAAACCTGGCCCTGTACTCGAACCGGCCGGAAACCTTCGGCGGCTGGCACTTCCTGATCCTGGACAGCGACGAGATCAACGCCTTCGCCGCGCCGGGGGGCCACATCTTCGTCAGCAGGGGCATGCTGCAGTGCGCCGCAAGCGAGTCGGCCCTGGCCGCCGTGCTGGCCCACGAGATCGCCCACGTCCAGCTCGCCCACGGCCTGAAGGCCATCAAACGGGACCGTCTGACGTCGGCCCTGGCAATCGTCGGCACCGAGGCCGCGAAAAGCCTGGGCGGGCAGGAGCTGAAGGACCTCACCACGATGTTCGAGGGCTCCATCACCGACATCACCCGCACCATGGTCAACAACGGTTATTCCCGGGACCTGGAGGAGGACGCCGACGCGGGGGCCGTGGCCATCCTGAAGCGGGCGGGCTACAGTCCCGAAGGCCTCGTCCTGATGCTGGAGGAGATGAAAAAGCGCCTGAAACCCGGCGGCCCGGACTTCGCGAAAACCCACCCGGATCCGGCGTACCGGATCGGACTTCTGAGAAAGCGCATCGGGCCCGCCGCGCCTCTGCGGGAAAACCCGGCCATGGCGGCCCGGTACAAGGCCTTCCTCGGCTCGGCGGGAAGCCTGTAAAATGACGGGACCACGGAAGAATTTCGGCCGCGCGTCCACGGCCCGCCGCCTCCTGGAAGGCGCGGCCGCGGGGGCGCTCTGCGCCGTCCTGGCACTGGCCCTCCATTTTTCCGGAGCGCTGGACGGCCTGGAGTACCGGCTGTGGGATCTGCGGGTCTCCGCCTTCGCGAAACCTTCACCTGCGACGGAAAATATCCGCCTTGTCATGCTGGACCAGGCGAGCCTGGACTGGGGCGCCCGGGAAAACGGCCTGGGCTGGCCGTGGCCCCGGGAGGTGTACGCCCCCATCGTGGACTTTCTCGTACGCGGAGGAGTGCGGAGCGTCGCGTTCGACGTGCTGTTCACGGAGCCGTCCATTTACGGCGTCGCCGACGACGGGGTCCTGGGAGAGGCGGCCCGGGCCTCCGGACGCTTCATCGCCGCCATGTTTCCCAGCTCCCGGGAGGGGGAAACCTCCTGGAGTCCCGGCGCGCCGCCCCCGGCCTTCCGGCTTTCCGGCGGGGCGCCTTCCGGCGTCGTC
>CAZGUL010000549.1:762-1781 GCA_964529055.1 uncultured Spirochaetaceae bacterium | reverse complement strand
GGGCGATATCGAGACTGTGGCCGCGCACCTCTTCGCGGCTTCCTCGATTCATATTCTGGGGACAGGGCTCATAGGGCTTGCGCGCGAAGGCGCGCTCAAAATCCGCGAAGTCGTGCTCAACCACACCGAAGGCTACGACGCCGCGGAATTCAAACACGGGCCGAATACCATCCTGGGCCGAAACACGATTCTTTCGCTCGCGGACCTCGCAAAGCTCGCGGGCAAGGAGCCGGTTTCAGGAATCACGAACGAGCTTTTCGAAAAGCTGACCAACAATTATCCGCTGGTGTTCATCTGCCCGCCCGAAGAGCGGGACAGGCGCATCACGATCAGCCAGATCCACACCCACAAGATCCGAGGCGCGGATATCGTGCTCATCGCTGAGCCGCAGCAGGAACTCGCGCTCGCGGTCGAAGGCAAACCGATGGGCATGGAAAAATACTGGTCGAAATACATTCCGCTGCCGCAGTCCGGCGAACCCTGTCTCTTCGTGTTCTCCGCGACGATCGTGCTGCAGTATCTGGCGTACCGCATGTCGGTGCGCAAAATGGAGTGGCTCGATTCCCTCGGCATTCAGAACCACGGCGTGCATCCCGATGCGCCGAAAAACGTGTCGAAGTCCATCACCGTGGATTGAAGGGGCTCATGATTTCGCGATTCCTTATGTTATACTCTGGGGAATAACGTGGATTCTTTCAGGATCAATTCTGAACCATACGTCGCCGGTGTGCAAAGCGTTTTCCACCGGATTGAAGACATCTATCAGGAGTTCCTTTCCCAGCGCCTCGCCCCAATAGCGGATGCTTGAGCCCTCAAAAATATAATCCTTTATAGTGCCGCGGAAAACGTTTTCATCGCGGAAAGCTGCGGCCGGGGCCGGATGTTCGACTATCCGGATGCTTTCCGGTCTGATGCTCAGAGTGATTTTTTCACCCGGCAGGGGCGGATGTGCCGCCGGCTTGCCGGCAGGTTGTCTTTCCCTTACGGTGATCGTCGTTCCGCCCGTTTCCACCTCGACC
>CAZGUL010000549.1:0-752 GCA_964529055.1 uncultured Spirochaetaceae bacterium | reverse complement strand
TGAAGTTGACGGTGCCCACGAACGAGGCCACGAAGGCGTTGTCCGGCCGGTAATAGACGTCGGAGGGACTCCCTACCTGCATGATCTTGCCGCCCTTCATGATGGCTATCGTGTCCGACATGGCCAGGGCCTCCGCCTGGTCGTGCGTCACGTAGATGGTCGTAATCTTGAGCCGCTGCTGGAGCTGGCGAAGCTCTGCCCTGATGGAGACCCTCAGCTTGGCATCGAGGTTGGAGAGGGGTTCGTCGAGCAGAAGCACTTCCGGCTCCATCACGAGGGCCCTGGCGAGGGCGACCCGCTGCTGCTGGCCGCCCGAAATTTCCCCCGGCGTCCTGTCCAGGAGATTCTTTATGTCGAGGTAGCCCGCGGTCGTCTCGAGCTTCTATTCTATTTCGTCCTGTGGCATTTTCCGTATCCGGAGCCCATAGGTGATGTTCTCCCGGATGTTCATGTGCGGGAAGAGGGCATAGTCCTGGAAGACCATGACCGCGTTCCGGAGATGGGAGGGGACGTCATTTACTTTTTTTTCGCCGATGAAGATTTCACCCTGTTCCACGTCGTAGAATCCCGCGATGGTGCGCAGAAGCGTCGTTTTCCCGCAGCCGCTCGGGCCGAGCAGGGTGGTGAAGCTTCCCTTCTCTATTTCCAGCGAAATAGTGTCGAGAACTTTTGTCTTTCCGAAACATTTGCTTACTTCACGAATAATTACGTGTGCCTGTGCCATTTTCTGCCACCTCAGGGTTTTATGCGAT
>CAZGUL010000548.1:0-1781 GCA_964529055.1 uncultured Spirochaetaceae bacterium | reverse complement strand
GATTCCCGTGGAGGATTCCAGCGTGAAGAGTTCCACCTCCTGCCCGCCGGAGGCCCGGCCGAATATTCGTTTTTCCAGTTTCATGGCCCCACTATACCACAGGGGCGGGTCTTGTTCACCGTCCTTCCGCCGGGACGGCCGCCGTCGGACAAAAAAAAAGCGGCCCCCGGGGGCCGCTTTTACGCGGAAAACGCATCACTTCATGTAGGGTTCCAGGAGCCGGCTCCTGTTCGGATGCTGCAGCCGTTTCAGGGCCTTTTTCTCGATCTGCCGGATCCTTTCCTTCGTCAGATTGTACCTGTCGCCGATCTCCTTCAGGGAGAGGGGGCTCCGTCCGTTCAGGCCGAAGCGGTATTGCAGAATCTCCGCTTCCTTCCGGGACAGGGTCGCCAGCAGGCTGTTGACGTCCTCTTTCAGCGACTGGGCCACGACGACGTCCTCCGGCTGTTTGTACCCCTGGTCCTCCACGAAGTCCCCCAGCAGGGACGAATCCTTTTCGGCGTAGACCGGAGTTTCCAGCGACACCAGGTCGCGGGAAATATTGATGAGGTCGGCGACGTGCTCGGCCTTCATATTCAGGGCCTTCGCGATGTCCCGGATCTCCGTGTCCTCCCCGTTTTCGCTCTGAAGCTGCTTGCGGGCCTTTTCGATCTGGACGAGCTCGTTGGCCCGGTTCAGCGGGAGCCGGATCATGCGGGATTTTTCGCAGATGGCCTTCAGGATGGCCTGGCGGATCCACCAGACGGCGTAGGAAATGAAATGGTATCCTTTTTCCACATCGAAGCGCTCGATGGCATTGATGAGCCCGATGTTGCCTTCGCTGATCAGGTCCGACAGCGGCAGTCCCTGGTTCTGGTACTTCTTCGCCACGTTGACGACGAAGCGGAGGTTTCCGCGCAGGAGCTTTTCCCGGGCGGCGGAATCGCCTTTCATGGCCTGCCGTGCGTAGGAGATTTCCTCCTCACGGGTGAGAAGCGGTATCCTGTTGATTTCCTTGAGATATATGGAAAGGACGTTTTCGTCGTCGCTGGAAACCCTTACCGGAGCAGCTTTTTTCGTCTTTTTCTTTGCCAGTGTTGTCATGTCCGCCTCC
This sequence comes from uncultured Spirochaetaceae bacterium, assembly GCA_964529055.1. Lineage (GTDB taxonomy): Bacteria > Spirochaetota > Spirochaetia > DTKZ01 > DTKZ01 > JAKQWJ01. The sequence continues at coordinate 688 of CAZGUL010000548.1, read as the reverse complement.
TGTCGTTATATATGCAATATACGTGCCAAAGAGGCCTCGGAACGGGATTGTTAACTGTTTGCACTGAAACAAATTAAATCAGCATCTTTTTTCTCGAAAAAACCGGGGACAGTCTTTTGTGTCAAAAATACCCATATCCCGAAAATCGTCCGGGAAATGGGTCAAAATCTCCCATTTCCGGCGCCGAAAAGCTTTTCCGCGGGCCCGCAGCACCGCTCGTACGGCAGCCCCGACCCGCAGGGGCACGCGTTCCGGCCCGGAACCGCCCGTACATCGCCCGCCGCCCGCGGCGGATTCCCGCCGGGCATGAAAAAATAGGGGAAAACGATGGAAACCGACCGGAAAACCGCGATCTTTTGCTCCGGGGTCTTGTTTTCCAGGACCTCCGACCTTTTCAGGTCCGTCCACGCGTCGGAAATGAGGTCCCGGATCATGTCGCTTTCCGCGAGGGTGCCGATGCAGCGGGACCTCTTGGACGCCAGATAGCGGGAAAGCTGAAGGGAATAGAAGGCGCGCCAGTCGTCCAGCTCCGCCATGCCCTGCTTGGCCATCCCGTACTCGTTGGAAAAACGCCTGAGATGCCGGACCGCGGGACCGCTGCGCACGAGCTTCCGCGAGGCGTTCCAGCTCTGGACGGCGGCGTCGTGAAGGCCCACCTTCTTCATGGCGATCCCGGCGTAGAAAAGTA
>CAZGUL010000547.1:0-1794 GCA_964529055.1 uncultured Spirochaetaceae bacterium | reverse complement strand
GGCGACATCCTGGACAAGGAAATCGATCCTGATTTTTTCCGCCCGACGCTCAACAATGGCCGTGTTCTCGCTGGTCAGAATTCCGGTTTTTATGCCCCTGTTCAGCAGGAGCTCGAAACCTTTTCCGTCGTGGGTGTTGAATTTCTTGAGCTCGTTTCCCGTCTGGTCGTAGTACATGCCCGCGTCCGTGAGCGTGCCGTCCACGTCGCTGAGGAAAAGTTTTACCGCCGCCGCAGGGCGGAGGTCTTCCGGAAAATGCCGCCGCATGACCGCCTCCGCGACAAGCCAGTCCTCCGGCTCGTCGATCTCGACGGCGGTGTACTCGGGCATTTCGTGGATCCCGATGCGGCCGGACAGCCTGTTCCGGTCCCGCCTGATGTTTCCCGCCGTATTGATGTAGAAGGCACCGTTCTCCATCAGAAGGCCTTCGAATTCCTGCCGACGCGGCCGCTTCCGGTAGTCGTAATTGAGCGGAACCCCGTCGGCCTTCCAGAAAAACCGCTTCGTGCGGACGCAGGAAAGCAGGCTGTCGCAGTCTTCCCGGCGGTATCGTTCCAGGGCCTCGCGAAAATCACCGCTCCGGGTAAGCGGCGAAGTCGCCTGCACAAGGATGAAAAGCTCGTCGTCGGGGATGGGGATTTTCGCGAGATATTCGAGCATGACCGATTCGGTCGACGCGGTATCCGTGGCGTTCGCGGGGTCCCTCCGATACACCTCCGTCTTCTTGAAGCCGAAGCCCAGCGCCGTCTTTTCGATTTCACCGCTGTCGGTCGCGACGACGACCCGCCCTACCCCGTCGGTTTCCTCGAGGGCCTTGAGGTTCCAGTAGATGAGGGGCCGGCCGCAGAACGGTTTGATGTTTTTCAACGGAATCGACTTGCTGCCGCCGCGGACGGGAATGAACGCGATCGCCATGCTTATTTTTTTCTCCATTTGAGCTTTTCGCGCTGCTCGATCTCGATGTCCAGCAGCTTTCCGCCTTTCCGTCCCATGGACAGGTGGGCTGCGTTCAGGTCCCGCACAAGCCTGCGCAGGCCGTCGGGTTCCAGGGACGCGGCGTGGTCGGTGCCCTTCCAGGTCCGGTCCAGCGTAAAATGGCGTTCTATCCAAGCCGCGCCGAGCGCGTAGGCCGCCACGTCGATGGCTATACCCAGGTGATGTCCGGAGAATCCTATCTCGCCGACCACGGAACCATAGCGCTCTATCATATCCGGAATGTCGAGCAACTTGACGTCCTCGAAGGGAACGGGGTAACCGGAGGTGCACGCGTAGAGGACCACGTCCTTCGCCCTTCCCTTTTTGTCGAAAAAGGCGACCATGGCGTCGTTTTCCTCCTCGGTGGACATGCCCGTGGAAATGTGGATCTGCCCGCCGTAGGAGCCGCAAAGGTATTCGAGCAGCGGGGTATTTGTGTTCATCGCGGAGGGGATTTTTATCAGCTTGGGTTTCAGTGACGCGATCTCCTTCGCCGAAGTCAGGTCCCACACCGACGTGCTGTAGACGACTCCGAACTCGTCGCAGTAATCCATCAACTGCCTGTGCTGGTCCGCCGAGAACTCAAGGAACTCCCGATGCTCCCCGTAGGTTTTCCCGTACGCGTGCATGGGATTGGGATGCGGCGCGTTGTACTGCTCGGGGCTGAGAAGTTCCTTCGGTGTGCGCTTCTGGAACTTCACCACAGGCGCCTTGCAGAATATGACCGCCATCTTTATGAGCTCTCTTGCCGTCTCCATCTCGCCGCGATGGTTGCAGCCGATCTCGGCAATGACCATGGGTTTTTTGTATGTTATGGTT
>CAZGUL010000546.1:0-1800 GCA_964529055.1 uncultured Spirochaetaceae bacterium | reverse complement strand
CCGCGGACGTGATTTAAGGCGGAGTAATGAATTTCGATGTGTGCGCCGTTAATGGAGGTGGCGGGAATCGAACCCGCGTCCTAAAACGGATCCGCCAGGCATTCTACAGGTTTATTCGTCCCTTGATTTTTCGGAAAAGCGCAGGGCGGGACGAAAGCCCGCTCTTTTCTTATTCCGAGTAATTTCCCTTCTTCAGTTCGGACCCGGAAGTCGGTAAGTCTTGGTTTCTTTCAAGCTCTCCGGCCCTCAAGACCGTGTGCCGGGAACCCGTGGCCAGGCTTACGCCGCGGCCAGTTGATAATCTGCGTTATTGGCAGTTATTGTTTTTGCCGCTTTTTAGGAGTTCGGCACTCCACCTGCAACCTGACAAACCTTCGTCTCAGTCGAAACCGGTGCACCCCCTTCGCTGTAGAAGATACAGCGAAAACGGGGAATAATCAACACGATTTACAGGCGGAGACGGAAATCCCTTTCGGTTTCGCGGCGCAGGTCCTTGTCCTTGATGTCCTGCCGTTTGTCGTAGGCCTTTTTTCCCTTGCAGATTCCCAGATCGATCTTTACGATCCCCTTTTTCAGGTACACCTTGAGGGGGATAAGGGTGAAGCCTTTGTCATCGACCTTGCGTTCCAGGCGCTTGATTTCCGCGGCGCGGGCGAGGAGTTTTCTTTCCCGGTCCGGAACGTGGTTGAAGACATTGCCATGGTCGTACGGCGTTATGGAAAAGCCGACGAGCCACAGTTCGCCGTTCCTGACACGGGCGTAGGCGTCGGCGAAGGAGAACTTACCGGCCTTCAGGGACTTGACTTCCGTGCCCTGCAGGACGATGCCGCACTCCAGGGTTTCGTCCACGGCGTAATCGAAGCGGGCCTTTCTGTTGTCGGCGAGGATTTTTATTCCTTCCATACGTTCAGCGCCCGGCCCTTTTCGCTGCCGGCCTGAAACCGAGGTACGGGGTGCACCACGCGGGAGGCTGGGATCCCCGGGTCGACACGTTTACCGCGTCCGGCGCGTTAAGCCAGGAGCCTCCGCGCACGACGCGTTCCGCGGCGGGAAATTCCTCGGACGGCGGAAAGATGTACGCGGCGGGATGGTAACCGTCGGCGCACCACTCCCACAGGCCGCCTTCCATCGAACGCAGCCCCGCGCGGCCCCGGGGACGGGATTCCGCCGGGCCGGGGGAGCCGTCCGGAGAAGCCGATGAAGCGGTGTCCCTGTTCGTCGTGGCGGCGTACTCCCACTGCGTCTCGGAAGGCAGAAAGTAGCTGAAATCCGGGTCCTTGCCGGAGAGCCAGCCGCAATAGGCCCGGGCGGCGAAATAGGAAACCTCCCGGACGGGCAGATCAGGAGAGGGAGGCGACGCGGAATCGTTCCAGGACGCCAGATAAGTTTCCTCGGCCAGGCCGTCCCGGACGAGGACGGCCCTGTTCGCCGGCGCCCAGAGGGGGTTCGCCAGGATGAAGGCGGCGTACTCCCGTTCGGTGACTTCGTGGGTTTTCAGATAAAACGTATCGACCCCGGTCTTCCGCGGAGGAGCGAGGGAGTCCTTCGGGGGGGAGGAGTCGGCGGCACCCGCCCAGCCCTGCAGGAATGTTCCACCGGGGATTCGGGCGAATTCTCCCCCGATGGTGCGGATATAAACGGGCGCCGTACCGGGGCCCCGGGGCCGGGAGACCATTTCCCGCGTGAAGCCTGCGGACAGTCTTTCCACTTCCGCCGACGCGGACTCGGAGGATGCGTATGCCCCTGCGGCTTTTTCCGGCAGGACACCGGAAAGCCAGTACGCGGCGGAATCCCCGGAGC
>CAZGUL010000545.1:0-1805 GCA_964529055.1 uncultured Spirochaetaceae bacterium | reverse complement strand
GCAGGAGATTCGTGGGGTGAACCGGTTGCCCTCCCATACGCGCGGGAGTACATGGACATCGAGCCCAGCCTGTCCCCCGACGGCCGAAAGATCCTCTTCGTCTCCAACCGGCCCGCCGGCGGCGGGGGCGAACCGGGAAAATTTCCGGATGTCTGGATGGCGGAAAAGACGGGAGATCGATGGGGCTTCCCCGTCCGGCTGGGTCCGCCGGTCAACACCGCCGACCCCGCCGACATCGAGGCTCATCCGGCCTTCGGGCCGGACGGCGGGATCTATTTCATGCGGCAGAACGGCAACAGCCGCCGTCTCCTCCAGGCCGCGCGCCTCGGCGACGGGTTCGACGAACCGCGCTCCCTACCCCTGACGGACGATCTGTTCGCCGGCGGGTTCAGCGGGCCGTGCCTGTCTCCCGACGGCCGGATCCTGCTGATGCACTCGCGCCGGGATGGCGGCTTCGGGAACTGGGACCTCTACGTCGCGTTCAGGGACGAATCGGGCGGCTGGAGCAAGCTGATGAACCTCGGCCCTGTCGTCAACACCGACCAAGCCGAGTCCAGTCCCGCCTTCTCGCCGGACGGCCGGTCCATCTTCTTCACTCGGGATACGGACATCTACCGGGTTTCCGCGACAGTCATCGAAGCGCTGAGACCGAAGCAATAGCGAAAGAGATGATTGCAACATGAAAAAATTCGCAATCATTCTGTGCTTGCAGGTGATGGCATTGAGCCTGTCGGTACAGCCAGGCGAGGACCCAGAACAGATCGGCTCCTACCTGGGGCAGAAGCCGCCGGGAAGGACGCCGGAGGTTTTTGCGCCGGGGATTGTCTCCACCGGGGCGCACGAGTTCGCCGGCTCATTCACACCCGACGGCCGGGAGTACTACTTCACCCGCCGCGAGTCGCGGCAGAGTCCCACCCGCATCATGGTCACGCGATGCATCGACGGCACCTGGACGCCGCCCGAACCGGCCGCCTTCAACGCCACCGCGGCCGGGCCGAACGCCATGTCGTTCGAGCCCATGGTGACGCCCGACGGGAAACGGCTCTATTTCTCCTCGGACCGTCCCCTGACCGCCGGGAGCGGACCGGCGGGGCCACCTCAGTTGAATATCTGGTACGCGGAGCGCGCGGGCGACGGCTGGGCCGCGCCGCAGGACGCGGGCACGCCGTTCAACCCCATGCAGGTCATGTACGTTTCCACGGCTCGGTCGGGGACGATCTACACCACGGACATTTCCAAGGGACCCGCCGGAGCCGCCATCGCCGTCATGAAACCAACCGCGAGCGGCTACGGGGCCCCGCAGCGTCTGGGGCCGCCGGTCAACGGCGATACGCCGGGCATGTACCCATTCATCGCGCCCGACGAGTCGTACCTGATCTTTTCGCGCATGCGGCCGGGAGAAGCCATCGATCAGGTCCTGTTCGTATCCTATCGAAACGCGGACGGGAGCTGGGGGGAACCCCGGGCGCTGGACTTGGGGATGCGGGCGGGCACGCCGTGCGTGTCCCCCGACGGGAAGTACCTCTTCTTCAGCGGCGGCGAACGGGGGAAGAGTGACATTTACTGGGTCTCGGCCGAGATTCTCCGCGCGTCGGCTCAAACTCGCTGAGGACGAGCGCCGATTGGATACGTATCAATCGGATATGTCATTTATAGGAGGAAGACCATGTTGCACCGACTCATTGTTGTGGCGGCCCTGCTGACGGCTCTGGCGGGCCTGGCGGGCGCGGGCGGGACCGTCGAAGGGTTGCCCCTGCACGTGAAGCAGCTCGCCCCCGGCGTCGTCCGCGTGTGGGTGGGCGACC
>CAZGUL010000544.1:0-1816 GCA_964529055.1 uncultured Spirochaetaceae bacterium | reverse complement strand
TGTCCCGGATGTACCCGACGAGCCAGTCCTGGTACTGGCTCATCCGGAAGAAGTAATTGCTTTCCTGCCGGAATTCCGGCACGGTTCCGTGGTCCGGGCATTTCCCCTCCTCGAGTTCGCTTTCCCGGTAGAACCGCTCGCACCCGACACAGTAAAATCCCTCGTACTGGCCGAAATAGATGTCCCCCCGGTCGTAGACCTTCTGGAGGATGTACCGGACCGTCCGCACGTGGTCCTCGTCGGTTGTCCGGATGAAGGAGGTGTTCGTCACCGAAAGCTCCGGCCACAGGGACCGGAACTGATTGCTGTAGCGGTCGGCGTAGGCCTTTGGGGTTTCGTTCGCCCGGGCCGCCGCCTCGGCGATCTTGTCCCCGTGTTCGTCCGTACCCGTGAGAAAGAAGGTGTCGTACCCGAGAAGCCGGTAGAACCGCGCCATGACGTCGGCAAGGATGGTCGTGTAGGCATGACCGATGTGGGGGGATGCGTTCACGTAATAGATCGGCGTTGTGACGTAGAAGGCCTTTTTCATGATCGTTCTCTCCGCGGGGCGGTCCGTGGGACCGTTTCCCCCAGGTTTTTTCCCGTCTTTCCTCACAGGCTGAGGGTGGATTCCGTTCTCAGCTCGAGAAGGGTGACCTCCACTTCCTTCCCGTCTTCGAGGGCGACGGTGACCTTGCCCTCCATGAGATTCTGACGGATCACCGTCCCTTTTCCCTTGTCCGTTTCGACGGCCGCCCCGCATTTGGGAAGCCTCTTTTTCGCCTTGGCGTAGTGGCCGTATTCGTAGGCGAGGCAGCACATGAGCCTTCCGCACAGCCCGGAGATCTTCTCGGGATTCAGCAGCATCTGCTGTTCCTTGGCCATCTTGATGGAAACGGGGGCGAAGGTGTTCAGAAAACGGATGCAGCAGACCTCCCTGCCGCAGATTCCGATCCCCCCCAGAAGCTGGGCTTCGCTCCGCACCCAGATCTGGCGCAGTTCGATCCGCGTCTTGAATTCCTGGACGAGGTCCTTGACCAGTTCCCGGAAATCCACGCGGCTTTCCGCCGTAAAGTAGAAAATGAGCCTGCTCCGGTCGAAAAGGTACTCCACCTCGATGAGTTTCATGGGAAGATTTCTCTTCTCGATGCAGGTGAGGCAGAACCGGCAGGCCCTGTTTTCGATTTCCCCGTTTTCCCTTTCGATCTGGAGGTCTTCCTCGGTGAGCCTCCGGAGAACCGTCTTCATCTTTCCCGGGATGGGGTCGGAGGGATCGAAGAGCCACGCAGTCGCCACCGTTCCGATGGTCGGGCCGTTTTCCGTTTCGACGATCAGTTTGTCCCCTTTGCGGACCGGCTCCGTTCCCAGGTTGGCGAGAAAGGTCTGGGTCCGCGTTTTCAACTGAACGCAGGCGGTCCAGATTTCCGGGATCGCTTCTTCGGGAAGGACTTCCCTCTTTTCCTCGGGAGAGGCCGTTTCGTTGGTTTTCATAGGGTGACGAGTTTAAACAGCATTGACTCCAAAGTCAACTGCCGGTTCGCGTTCTGTTCGATGGACTCCCGGGCCTTGCGGACGGCCGCGACGGCGTTCAGAATGTCCTTGCCGGTCAGCAGCCGGGAGGCGCGGGCCGTCCATCCGGCCAGATCGGGGCAGGTCAGAAGCGCCGCCGGCCCCTGTTCCTTGAAAACGAGCATGTCCCGGCACCAGCCCTCGATTTCCTGGAGGATTCCCGAAACTTCGGGCCGCGTTTCCCCGAAGAGGGCGGGAAGGGCGAAAAGGTCGAGGGGGTCCTTCTTTTCCATGCACGATGCGATCCTTTCGACGACGGCCTTTCTCC
>CAZGUL010000543.1:0-1820 GCA_964529055.1 uncultured Spirochaetaceae bacterium | reverse complement strand
TTCTTGATAACGTCGATGGACGCGAGCAGAATATCGATGGTTTCACCGGAAACACCCATGGCCCCGCTGCGGATCTCGTCCAGCACGTCCTCCAGAAGATGGGTAAAACCCGCCAGCTCCATCATCTGGACGGTGCCCGACGCGCCTTTCAGGGTGTGGGCGGCCCGGAATATCTCGTCGATGGCGTCGCGGTTTCCCGGGTCGTTCTCGAGGACGAGAATGTTCTGTTCCAGGTGGTCGACCTGGAGCTGGGCCTCGGAGAAAAAGTCCTTCAGGAGTTCTTCGTTGTTAGGATCGAGATAATCGCTCATTTCGCTCCAATCTTATTCATTAATCCATTTCCGTCAAGGGTTGGGCCCCGGCGGAAGCCTCTCGTTTATTAATTCTCTCTATCGGACGATAATAAATAAGTATAACGCACGAGGAGGCTTTTCACATGCCCGGATTGCGCCATTTTCGGAAATTCACGATCTCCGTCCTTCTGGCGGTTGCCGCGGCGACAGCCGTGCACGGGGCGAACATCAGCGTCCCCGGGCTGGAGTTGTCCACCTGGGGAAGAGTCGACGACGGCGCATTCGGTCTTTTTTCCCGGGCATACATGGAAATCCTGCTGGAAGGGGGCTACAAATTCGGCGGCAGGGCGGAATTCGCCTTCGAGGACGACCGCCTCGAGGAGTCCCGGAGCCTTCCTCCCGTGTACGACCCGGACGAGGTGGAGACGGCCCTGCAAAAAAACCTGTATTTCAAGTCCATCAGCGTGGAAATCAAGAGAATTTTCGACTCCCCGCTGCATCTGGAGTATTTCTCCGGCACCACCGACGTTTTCGCGTCCGGATCGGCGTTTCCCCGCCTCTTCGGCGCCGACGATGTTTCCTCCGCGGTGAAGGGATACGCATACTTTCCCACGGGGGTCCTGTACGACGGGCTCCACACCGTCCGCGGCACGGGAATGAAAATCCACGCTCCGGGCTTCTCGGACCGGTTCAACCTGGCCGCCTACACCTACCAGGACGAATATTTTTCCCGGGGCCGTTACTCATCGGATTTTCGCCTCCTGTTCAACACGGAGAATCTCAAAATCGAAACCTTCGTCGGAGCCACGTATCCGAATTCAGCCCTCGGCCTGTACCGGGGCGGACTTCTGTTTTTTTATTCCACCGGCCTCGGCGGCGAGTTCTTCACCCAGATCGGCGTCCCCCGGTGGGATCCGGAAACCGACGCGGATTTCACGATGGACCTTTTCTATCTTCTCTTCGAACCCCGGGTCCGGGTCGACCTTTTCTCGATCGCCCTCACCTTTTTCTGGCACCCCCAGTACTACGAGCAGGCCGAGACGAACGAGGCGGGTACCCTGGAATTTTTCATCAAATTCATGTACGGCGACATACGGAAAACACGGCTCAGCGGCGGGGTCGAAAACAGGCTCACGCTCCAGACCCGGTCCGGCGACCAGTATTCCTTCCGGGTGTCTCCCTTCCTCGCCGTCGCAACCTCGGGGGTCGTTTGGGATCTGAGAATCAACCTGCAAGTCCAGCCGTATGAACTTGACGAACTCGTTCAGACCTATTTCGGGATCAAAACGCAGCTGTAAGGATGGAAGGATGTATCGGAAAGCGCTTTTACTGGTAACCGTCGCAGCGATTTTCTCCGCCCCGGCGCGGGCCCTGGAGGTCGGTGCGGATATATCGGTCGGTAACTTCAACTTCGATCCCGACCGGTCCCCCGCGGATACGGATTTCGATCCCTACTATCTTCCCGTGGAGTATTCGGTCTACGGCCGTCATAAAATCGACGACACCTCGGGCGTCTCCTTCGGCATC
>CAZGUL010000542.1:0-1821 GCA_964529055.1 uncultured Spirochaetaceae bacterium | reverse complement strand
GAGGTGCGGCATGCAGGACAAAATCATAATCGATCTCGGCAGAATCATGGACGAAATTTTCGAGTCCGCCGAGAAGGTCGGACGGGAACTGCAGGAGAATTTCAACCTGGACAAACTGGAGGAAAAGATACGGGCCAAATGGGACGAGAACACCGACTATTACCCGGCCTACACGTATCCTCCCCTCAACGTCTACATGAAGCCGGACAAGACGCTGGTGTTCGAATTCGCCCTGGCCGGCTTCGACGAGAAGAAGATCGATCTTGCCTTCAAGGGGGATTACATGGTCTTCTCCGCCCGGGTGGCGGACGAAATGATGCACGAGGAAAACATCAAGTACTTCAAGCGGCGGCTCCGGTTCAAGGACGTGGCGGAGCAGAAATACTTCGTTCCGGACGACAAGTTCGACCGGGAAAAAGTGAAGGCCGTGTTCAGAAACGGCGTGCTGAAGGTGGAGGTTCCGCCCCGGGAAGAGCCCCCCAGGGCGGGCAGCGTCAAAATAGAAATTGTCAGGGAGGATGAAAAATGATTTTTTGGCTTGTCGTCGGAATCGTGGTCGGATATGTCTTCAAACCCCAGATTGACAGACTGCTCTACAAAATTGTAGAAATGTTTCGCGGCCGGGGAGGCCGGCAGGGGTGAACAGCCGTCCATCGGTGACGGCATAATATATGGAGGGGCGGCCCGCTTCGCGGCGGACGGCCCCTTTTATTTTTTGCCCGAAGAATCCGCGGGAGATTGACCTTCGCTCGGCGCCGGGGATATAGTTTCGGCGACCGCATTTTTCAAGGAGGTTTCGGAAGAAGAGACTATCGCTGATTCTTATGCTCGCGGCGGCTTTCCTGGCCGTTTCCTGCACGACCTTCAAGTTCGAAGGCGCCCAGGTCACCAAGGAAATTCCGAGCTACAACTCCGTCGGGAATTTCGACGTTACGGTGAAGGTGCATGAATTCCTCGGCGCTTCCGGCGGCACGAACCTGTTCAACGTCACCGCCGACGCCATGGACACGAAAATCTACGACACCGTGCAGAGGGAAATCCAGAAGTACACCGGCGATGCCGCGGTAAACATCAGCATCGAATACCGGGCGGGCTTCGTGGACCTGCTCCTGAACGGCGTCACGTTCGGCATTTACGCTCCCGCCACCGCCCGCATCAAGGGCACCGTCGTAAAATACAGCAAGTAGAAGGATGATCCAAAGCGAAGCCCGGCAGGCCTCCGGCCGGGCCGGAGGACCCGCCTCCCTGACCCGGCGCCTTCTCCCGATGGTGATTTTATTCCTGTTGGCGGCCTCCTGCTCGCCGTCCGCCGGCGCCGGGGACGTGGAGGCCGCTTATAAAAGCTTTGCCGCCGCGGTTCTCGCGGATGACGCCGGGGCGATCGCCCGCCTTGCGCCTTTTCTGGCGGGCGAAGGTTCCGGCAAGGCCCTTGAGGCCCTGGAGGCCCTGAAGGAAACCCTCCGGTCGAAACCCCATGTAACGATCCGCATGACGGACGACGCCAACGCCGAGGCCGTCCTTTCGGACCCGAAAAAGACGGTCATACCTTTCCGGAAGAACGCTTCCGGCGCATGGGTCGTGTCCGATCAGATCACCCGGACGCGGCACATCGATTTCATTCCCGCCCGATAGATCCCGTTTTTCCGCCCCGCCGGACCCTTGACGCGAAAAACGAATTTGTATAAAATCCGCCTCAGTGTCGCCCAGATGGTGAAATTGGCAGACACGCTAGATTCAGGTTCTAGTGCTCGCAAGGGCTTGGGGGTTCAAGTCCCCCTCTGGGCAGAAAAGAAGATCCCGCCGAAAGGCGGGTTTTTTTAT
>CAZGUL010000541.1:1240-1822 GCA_964529055.1 uncultured Spirochaetaceae bacterium | reverse complement strand
AGGCTTTCCGGCTCCTCGCGGGGATCGGGAAATTCCCCCCCTCCGGCCGGGCGCGGATTTCATTCCTGAAACGCCTCCGGCACGTTTCGTTCCGTGTGGGAAGGGCGGCAGCCTACGCGGACGCCGCGGTACAGGCAGCGGAGGCTTTTCCCCGCAGCGCTGACCTTGCGGCGGCGGCGGTCCTGGCCCTCATCGACGCGGGGCGCACCGAAGCGGCCGCGGAACTGGCGGAAAGTCGTCTGGCCGAAGGGGAACATCGGGACCTCTACGAGGAGTCGCTTCTGCGCGCCGGAAGAAATCCTTCCGGAAAGGCGGCGGAAGGCCTCGTTTTCGCCCCGCTTCCATTCTCCCGCAGTTCCCGGGATTTCGTAAAAGCCGCTGAAATGTCGGGTTCCCCGGAGCTGTATCTGGACGCCGCTCTCCTCATGCTGGAAAGCGGGGCTCCGGAGGACGCTTCCCGGCTCCTTGTCGACAGCGGGACGGACAGACTGTATCCCATGGCCGCCGCCCTGGCCCTGTACGACGCCGGACGGTACGAGGACAGCGCGGACCGCCTTGCCCAGCTGAGGCCGGAGGAACAGC
>CAZGUL010000541.1:0-1230 GCA_964529055.1 uncultured Spirochaetaceae bacterium | reverse complement strand
AGCTTGGGCCCTTTGCCGCGGGACTCGAAGCCGACGCCCTCATGAAAATGAACGCCCTCGACAAGGCTGAAAGCCGCTTCCGGTACCTCATGGACGCGTATCCGGGACAGAGCCCGGTGCCGTACCTGAATCTGGCTTATCTGACTCATCTGAAATCCCCATGGGAAGGAACGTCCCTTCTCCGAAGGGCCCTGGAGGTCTTTCCCCGGGACATACGGCCCCTCCTGGCACTGGCGAAAGCCCATGCGGCGACGGGAATGCGTTCGGAAGCCGCGGATATTCTGCGAAGATACGGGGTTTTTCATCCGGACAACCCGGACATCGACCTTCTGCTCCTTCTCGCGGAAAAGGAGGCGTCCGCAACCCGGGGGTTCGCGTCGTCGTTGTGGATGCTGCGCACCGCCTATCCGGATTCCCCGTCGATTCCCGCGGTGCTGACGGGGGTGCTCTTCACCCTTTCCGACGACGCCGGTTTGCGTGAACTTCTCGGCTCCCTGCCGGCTGATTTCACGACGGAAACCTTCGGCGCCCTGCTGGACCTGCGGGCGGGGAACGCAGGCTCCGCCTCGGACGCTTTCCGGCGCATCGCCGCGGCGTACCCAAACAGGCCGGAGGCGCACTTCAATTACGGCCTGGTCTTGTCCGCAGGCGGCGAGCACCGGGCGGCCCTGGAATCGTATCGAAATGCCTCCGAGTCGCCCGCAGCCGCCCGCCTGCCGAAATTCAGGACCCGCTGCGGGCTCAGGATGGCCGACACGTACATCGCTCTCAGGGCATTTCCCGAGGCCCACGGAGAACTGCGGAAAATTCTCGCCGCCGAACCGGAAAATCCCGAGGCCCTGAGGAAAATGCGGAAACTTGAAGGTCTCCCGGAATCGTGATATGCTCGCATTCTTATGACCCGTTTTAAAACACCGTCCGAAATCGACAAAATCCGCGATTCGTGCCGCCTTCTTTCCTCCGTTCTGAAGGAAGTTCGGAAAATCGTCGTCCCGGGAGTCACGACACGGGACATCGACGCGTTCGTTCAGACGGAGAGCCGGAAACTCGGCGCGAAACCCGCCTTTCTGGGATATCAGGGATATCCGGCGGCGGTCTGCGCCTCGGTCAACGAAACGGTGATCCACGGTATCCCGAACAAACGGAAACTGAAAATCGGGGACATCATCAGCATCGACTGCGGCCTGGAATACGACGGATTTTACAGCGACGCCGCCCTCACGCTACCGG
>CAZGUL010000540.1:1626-1835 GCA_964529055.1 uncultured Spirochaetaceae bacterium | reverse complement strand
GCAGATCAACAAGGTCGTCCGGGAATCACGGCAGCTCATGCAGGTCCTGGGGCGGGAACCCTCGGACGAGGAAATCGCCGAAAGGCTCGGCTGGTCCGTCGGCCGGGTGAAGTCGGTCAAGAACGTCGCGCGGGAACCCATATCGCTGGAAACCCCCATCGGCGAGGAGGAGGATTCTCTTTTGGGGGATTTCATCGAGGACAAGGACG
>CAZGUL010000540.1:0-1616 GCA_964529055.1 uncultured Spirochaetaceae bacterium | reverse complement strand
CCCCGCAGACGGCTTTCACGCTGCTGCAGGAACAGCTCCGCGACGTCCTGTCCACCCTGCCGCCCCGGGAGCAGGAAGTTCTGAAGATGCGTTTCGGGCTCGAGGACGGGTACTCCTTGACCTTGGAAGAGGTTGGCCTGTATTTTAACGTCACCCGCGAACGCATCCGGCAGATCGAAGCGAAAGCATTGAGACGCCTGCGGCATCCGAAAAGAAGCCGGCGGCTGAAAGATTATTTAGACCACTAACGAGAGGAACACATGATTCACGACGTATTCGAAAAACTCAGGACGCTCCAGGACATTCTCTCCAGAAAATTCGAAATAGAAAACGAAATCCGGGACATTCCCAAAAGCCTGGCCACGAAGACGGAACTGGTAAGCAGGCTGAAGAAATCGTACATCGAAAAAAACGAACAGAACGAGCAGATCAAGCAGCGCATCAAAAGCCTGCGGGAAAAAATGACCGAAGCCGAACAGAACAGGGAAAAACTGGAAGGCCAGATGGACATGATCAAGACCCAGCGGGAATACGAGGCGCTGGACAAGGAAATACGCGACGCATCCGAAAAGGAGATGCAGTACCGGAAAGACCTCCAGAAGGAGGAAAAAGTCCTCGAGGAAATGGCGCATACCCTGGAACGGGAAGAGTCCCTCATCAAGGAGCAGGAGGCGGAACTCGCCACCGAGCAGGACAGGATAAAGAATGAAAGCGAGAGCATGAAACGACGGCTCAAGGACCTGGAAAAGGAAGAAACAAAGATAATTCCCGGGCTGGATCCGGAGATGCTTTTCAAATTCGAGCGCATCATACGCAGCAAATCCGGCCTCGGCATCGTGCCGCTGAAGCGCGGCGTGTGTTCGGGCTGTCACATGATTCTGCCGATGCAGTTCGTCAACGACGTCCGGGACGGAAAGTCCATTCTCTTCTGCCCGTACTGCAGCCGCATCCTCTTCTTCCAGGAGGACGGTGAGGAAACCTTCTACACCGAGTCCGAGGAAGGGATCTTCGAAGTCGACGACCTGGATATGGACGACGGGGAAGACCTTGATGACGACGACGCCGTCGAGGCGGAGGACGAAGAAGAAGCGGAAGAAGACGATGAAGACGAAGACGATGATGACGACGCGGAAGAGGAGGAAATGTAGGCGCGGAAAAATGGCAGGCCTGGCCGTCGCCCCTTCACGGGAAGGGGAGGAAAGTCCGGGCTCCGGAGAGCGCGGTACCGGGTAACACCCGGACACCCCCCGGGGTGATTCCACCCCTTTGGGTGATTCCACCTCCTGGGGTGATAGAAAGTGCCACAGAAAAGATACCGCCCGTTTCTCCGCGAGGAGGAGCGGGTAAGGGTGAAAAGGCGGGGTAAGAGCCCACCGCTCCGCCGGCGACGGCGGGGGCACGGAAAACCTTACCGGGAGCAAAGTCAAGAAGCGGAGGACTGCTCGTCCCCATCCGCGGGTAGACTGCTGGACGGCCCCGGAAACGGGGCCGCCAGATAGATGACGGCCCACGACAGAACCCGGCTTACAGGCCTGCTTTTTTTCCGATTTCCTCCCCGGAAGCGCCCGCATCGGCGATCGCCGTGTCCGCGGGACGCCGTCCCGCGTCGGTGTAAT
>CAZGUL010000539.1:0-1841 GCA_964529055.1 uncultured Spirochaetaceae bacterium | reverse complement strand
AGCGGTGTCCCGGGCGGCGTCGAAGCAGGGATTTCGCTGCAGGCAAGCCAGAGACCCGTTTCATCCCGGGTGGCGTCGTAGTACAGGACATAGGTTTTCGCAGGGGTGACGATCGCCGGGTTATAGACCCCGACAGGAAACGTGAGAAGGGGGGCAAAAGCCGCTGCTTGGTTATTTCCCTTCAGCTCCCACGAAGGAATATCTCCCGGTTCTACACCGGTGTTGTTCCTTTCCGCGATGTACCAGCCCCCCTCATGGGAAACGATGTCCCCGCGAACATAGGCATACGCTGCGTTCCAGGTATGGATAAATGGGGTTGAAGTCTTGAAAATGTAGAAATCGGTTTCGTCCGGCTCTATTTTGCCGATGAAGTAATTCCGGGAGAAGATGTACATTGTGGCGTCGGACACGACCCACTGCATGTCCACGAGGTCGTCCTCCGTGTAGGGAGTCGCGATTTCCCGCGGCACTCCGCCGGAGAGAACACGGGTATGATTCTGCCAGAAGCGAATATACCCTTCACCGAACTCCAGCATGTATTTTTCGTCAGTGGAAGGCTCGAACGGGATGAGGCGGGTCTTTTTACTCGAATCTTTCACTTCGCCCGCGAAATAGGAGCCCGGCATTCGGGAAGCGCCGCCTTGCGGCAGGACGACCATATTCCGGAGTTTCGAACAGCCCTGATAATAGAACGGGAGGTCGGACCTGCCGTCGAAACGACTCGAAAGCTCTCCGCGGGAGAAATCGCTTTGTTGTACGCTCATCTTCTGCATCTGCGGCCTACCTGATATCCGTCCAAAGTTTTTCTTTTACCGGCAGGGAGGAGGAAAGAAAGGTTTCCGTATTCCTTGCCTCCTGGAGTCTTGCCACGTAGAGAGCGATCATCTGGTTCTCGATCTGGAGGGACTGTACGAGCCGGAAAGCGATTTTCGCCGCGAGCTTGTAGACAAGAACCTCGGCCACATGCGTGTCGAGCTCCGCCACCGTCGCAACTCTCCGGGTGAATTTGATTGCACAGGGATCAAGATTGCAGAGGATTGAGGCGCCTTCCTTCAGCCACGGCTCCTCCGTCAAATCTATGTAGGTTTCTCCCGCGGCATCGATGAGACACAGGACCTTTAAACAAGCCGGATCGACGGGAAGCGTATAGCGATACAGAAAGGGACTCATCGTGTCCCCGTCAATCTTGGCCAGGGTCGCACGGGATGTTGCACAGGACCACGGATGCTCGGAAAGCACCTCATCCAGGGACTGCTGGTAGAACTGCGAGCAGGTGACGCGGGACTCGCTCTGTTCGTCGGGGCTCGCGACGCGCTGCGCGCCCACCTTGACGAGGGCGCTGTTGTACAGATCCACCAGGGAAGAGATCATTTCTTCGTGTCCTTTTTCAGTTCTTCAGCAAGCCACTGGGCCGCGATGAGCTTCTCCTCGGGCGACTCGGCTCCTTTTTCCTTGTAGACGGCTTCAAGGACCTGATGATCGATCTTGTGTCGCTTCACGATCGCTTCGATTTCCTTTTCGACCTGCTTGTTCTGCGATTCCCTCTTCACCTCTTCCGCAGCGTCTCCCACGGGGATCCATTTCTTTTTCCCTTTCGGAGGCTGCCAGTCGTCGGGAAAGACTCCCGTGTCGCCGGCCCGGTAGTAGATTCCGCCGGTAAATTGCGGAACAAGACTCACAAAAGTTTTCATGCTTCCTTCCTTCCTGTATAAAGGCCTCCGCGGGAAACCCGCGGAAGCCCGATTTCCTTTTCTTCCTGTTCTATCCGGCCATGAGATGCGCGAAGACCTTGCCCGCCGTGAAGGGACCGGTCCCGGGGGTGTAGTACAGCTGCAGGTGCC
>CAZGUL010000538.1:0-1845 GCA_964529055.1 uncultured Spirochaetaceae bacterium | reverse complement strand
AGCAGCGGGACTTGCGCGATCCTCTCTTCCTCGTGTTCCGGGTTGTCCAGGACTTCGATGGTGCGCGAGCGGTTGGCGTCGAAACGGATGTAGTTTTTCTTTTTCAGGGCCTTCACGTGGTCGTATGCGCCCTTCACGGAAATCGAGAACTTCTCGGATATTTCGCGAATGGTCGGGGGGAATTTATGCACCGAAATGAACTGGCCCACGTAATCGAGAATCTGCTTCTGGCGGGGGGTCAGACCTTTCATTTTTCCATCCTGATCCCGTAGCGTTTGATTTTTCCGTGAAGGTTGCTCGGGTACATTCCAATGGCCTCGGCCGTCCTCGTTATATTGAAATCGAAGGCTTCCAGCTTTTTCCGGATGTAAAGTTTTTCAAACGCCTCTTTCGCGTCCCCCAGAGGCATGGCCCCGAACTCTCCCAGACCGTCGTCCTTTCCCTCCGTCCCGGATTCGCCGAGATAATACTTTACGGTTTCCAGGGAAACGCACTGCTCGTCGCTCATAATATTAATGCGTTCGATGAAATTTTTCAATTCCCGGATGTTGCCCGGCCAGGAATAGGCCCGGAGGAATGCCATTCCCTCGGCGGAAATGGTACGGGGGGAGTCCTCGCCGGCGGGCTTGAATTTGCCCATGAAGTAATCCACCAGCAGGGGAAGGTCCGAAATCCTGGCGCCCAGGGCCGGAACGTAAATGGGGATGACGTTGAGCCGGAAAAACAGGTCCTCCCGGAACCGGGTCGCACGTATCTGGTCCCCGATGTTCTTGTTCGTCGCGGCGATGATCCGGGTGTCCACCGACAGCGAATCCTCGCCGCCCACCCGCTCGAACCGCAGTTCCTGCGTAATCCGGAGGACCTTCGCCTGGGTGCTGAGGGACATGTCCGCCACTTCGTCGAGAAAGATCGTTCCCCGGTGGGCGAGCTCGAATTTCCCCTTGCGCCGGGAGACCGCCCCCGTGAAGGAGCCCTTTTCGTGGCCGAACAGCTCGCTTTCGATCAGGGATTCGGGAATGGCGGCGCAGTTGACCTCGATGAAGGGCCCGCCCGCCCTGCCGCTCTTCCGGTGAATTTCCCGCGCCACAAGTTCCTTTCCCGTTCCGTTGGGGCCGGTGATGAGGACCCGGGAATCGGTGCGGGCGCTCTGTTCGATCAGCTCGCGGACGCGCTCCATCTCCGGGCTCCGGCCTATCATCTCGTCCTGCAGGATCAGGGTGTTTTTCAGCCGCAGGTTTTCCCGGCGCAGTTTCTCGATTTCCAGGGCGTTCCGGACGATCATGATGACCCGGTCCAGACTCAGGGGTTTTTCCAGAAAATCGAAGGCCCCCAGCTTTACGGCCTTTACCGCCAGATCGATGTTGGCGTGCCCGGAAATCATGACGACTTCGACGATGGGAAATTTTTCCTTGATTTCCCGGAGAACGTCGATGCCGCCCATGTTCGGCAGCCACACGTCGAGGATGACCAGGTCGACGACTTCGCGCTCCAGGACCGACAGCCCCGCGTAGCCGTCCTCGGCGGTGTAGACCGTGTATTTTTCGTCTTCCAGGATGTCGGCCAGGACCGACCTGATGCCGGCTTCGTCGTCTATGATCAGGATTGCGCTCATGCATTCTCCGCAGGAAGATCGATGAAAAACGTGGTTCCCACTCCCGGCTCGGACTCGAACCAGATCTGGCCCTTGTGATCGAAGATGATGCGTTCGACGACGGACAAACCCAGGCCGGTCCCGTTGCTTTTCGTCGTGTAGTAGGGGTTGAAGACCTGCGAAATGCGCTAGCGGTCGATCCCCTCGCCGGTGGCTTCGACCTGGATTCTACAGTTCGTGGTATTGCCTGTCTT
>CAZGUL010000537.1:0-1846 GCA_964529055.1 uncultured Spirochaetaceae bacterium | reverse complement strand
CAACTGGCTGGGCAATCCGGAGCTCTCTCTCATTTCCGTCACCGTGGTCAACATCTGGAGGGGCTTCCCGTTTACGATGGTCATGCTGCTGGCGGCCCTGCAGGGGATTCCCGACGAGCTGTACGAATCGGCGAAGATCGACGGCGCCTCCGCGGTGAAGAGTTTCTTTTTCATCACCCTGCCGTCCCTGAAAGGCACGATGCTGACCGTCGGCCTTCTGGACACGATCTGGACCTTCCGGCATTTCGACATAATCTTCGCGATGACGGGAGGCGGCCCGATGAACTCCTCGGAGGTTCTCACGACGCATATCTACAACCTTGCGTTCCGGGCCATGAAGTGGGGGTATTCGTCGGCTGAGGCGGTGCTGATGTTTCTGCTGATGTTCGTCTTCAGCGTGATGTACATCCGCCGAATCGGGCGGGAGGGGGTGTAGAGATGGCGGCGACCTATCGGAGCCGGGCGCTGGCGTACCGCCTGCCCATTTACACCCTTTTGGCGATTTCCGGCGTGGTCCTGCTCCTGCCTATCGCGTGGATGATGTCCGTCTCCCTCCGGCCCAACGTGGAGGTCCTGCGGATACCCCCCCGGTGGTTTTAGGAGAACATGTCCCTCGAGTCTTACCGGAAGGTATTGGGGAACCTGCAGTACCTGCGCTGTTTCTGGAACAGCTACTTCGTTTCCATCGTCGTCACGTTTCTCGCCCTGTTTTTCGGAAGCCTCGCCGGGTACGGACTCGCCCGGTTCCGATTCCGGGGCAAGAACCTGCTCGTCCTTTTCCTGCTGATCACCCAGACTTTTCCGCTGGTGCTCCTGTCCCTTCCGTATTTCGTCGTCATGGTCAACCTGCGGCTCTACGACAACCTGACGTCGCTTGTCCTGGTCTACCTGTCCTTCTGCCTGCCCTTCTGCGTGCCCTTCTGCGTGCTGATGCTGCGAAACTACTTCCGGGACCTGCCGGCGGAGCTGGAAGAGGCGGCGATGGTTGACGGCTGCACCCGCCTCGGCGCCTTGTGGCGCGTAACGATCCGGCTCAGCGTTCCGGCCATGATCGGCACCGGTCTCTACACGTTTCTTCTGGCCTGGAACGAGTTCCTTTTCGCCATGATTCTTGTGGAGTCGTGGAAAAACCGTGTCCTGACGATAGCGATCTACAGTCTTCTGTCCGAGTTCGTGACGGACTGGACCACGATGATGGCCTTTTCGATGCTCGCGAGTCTTCCCATCATGGTGGCTTTCATCTTCCTGCAAAAGTACGTCATCAAGGGCATGACCATGGGGGCCATCAAGTAGTCTTTTCCGGCCCCCGCCGGGCCGCGCGCAGAACCGGTCCTGCAATTTTCCAGAACTCCAGAAAACGCTGCTGAAGACCCCCGAAGAATTCCCTCTCCATTTCCGCGGCCGCGGGACCGATGTACCTGTAATGCCAGCTTTCGTGCCGGTAGCCGGTGAGTTCTTCCGCCCCTTCCGGGTAGGACAGCGAAAACCCGAATTTACCCGCGTTCGCGAGGAGCCACTTCTGCATCCGGGTCCCGGTAAAGGCGTCGCTGATGGAACCGAAGTCGACGGCAGTGCCGAGCTGGTGCTGCGAATGTCCCGGCCGGGCGGACTCCCGGTCCGCCTGTTCCCGGCCCAGTTCGCGGACGTTCCTCTCGTAGACCGTTTTCTGGTAGGAAAAGGAGCGGTACGTCGACGACGCCAGGAGTTCGACGCCCTCACGGCGGGCCGCTTCCGCCATGTCCAGCAGGGCGGGGATGGCGGCCTGCCGGAACTGAAGGCCCGGCCGGGAGATCGGGATCGGGAGCTCCCGCAGGGGACGGAGGTCTTCGGGCTCGTAGGCCTCGGG
>CAZGUL010000536.1:0-1849 GCA_964529055.1 uncultured Spirochaetaceae bacterium | reverse complement strand
CAGGGACGCGGCACCGATGATTTTTTCCGGTTTTCTCGCCATGGTCTATTCCCGCATCGATCAGGTCATGATCAAGAGCATGCTTGGAAGCGATGCGGTCGGGAATTATTCCGTCGCTGTGGCGATGACGGAAGCGTGGCAGGTCGTTCCGTTCGTTTTGACGGCGTCGCTCTTTCCGGCCATCATCGAGGCGAAAAGGGATCACGAACGTGTTTTCCACGGCAGGATGTTCCAGCTTTACGGGTTTCTCCTCTGGACGTCGGTGGCCCTTGCGCTGCCCGTCTGCCTGGCTTCGGGTTGGATCATCGGGATCCTGTTCGGCGCCGCATACAAACCGAGCGGGCCGGTGCTTTCCATCCTGATCTGGAACTCCGTGTTCATTTTCCTGCATTATGCGAACGCCAAGTGGATCATCACGGAAAACATGCAGCGCATCTGGCTTCTGATCAGTCCCGCAGGATGTCTCATCAATGTCGCGGCAAACCTCTTCCTGATCGGCCGGTACGGCATCGCGGGCGCCGCCGTCGCGACGCTCCTCACCCAGTTCGTGACATCGCACCTGGCCTTCGCTTTCAGCAGAAGGACCTTTCCCCTCTTTGCCGCGCACTGGAAGGCGGTATTCCTGCCTCTGGCGCTGATGCGGAACCTCCGTTCAAAGGACGGGAGGTCCTTGTAAGAAAGAAAGGGAAAAACATGCATTCCCCGCATTTTTCGGTGATCATCCCCTTGTACAACGATGCCGGGACGATTGCCCGCGCCGTCCGGTCCGCGCTGCGCCAGACGGTTCAGGACGTGGAAATTATCGTTGTCAACGACGGGTCCGAAGACGAAGGGCCTTTCATCGTTGAGGCAATCGGCGATCCCCGGATCCGTCTCCTCCACCAGAAAAACCGCGGAGTATCGGTTGCGAGAAACCGCGGCATCGGGGAGTCGCGATCGCCCCTCATCGCTTTTCTTGATGCGGACGACGCCTGGTTTCCGGGCTTTCTGGAAAAAATCCGTAAACTGGCGGAAAGATTTCCCGAATGCGGCCTTTATGCGACCCGCTATTTTTATCAGAACCCGCCGGGACCGAAAAAGGTCGCTGCGATCCGTGGCGTTCCGGAGGATTTCGAAGGGATTCTCAGGGATTATTTCGACATCGCCGCGCGTTCCAATCCGCCGGTCTGGACCAGCGCGACGTGTGCGAGAAAGGATGCGCTGCGCCGTACGGGGGGATTTGTCGAGGGCGTCCTATCCGGGCAGGATCTTCTGGCATGGGCGAAACTCGCCGTGGATTCCACCGTGGCCTATTCCATGGAACCCCTTGCAACCTATTACATCGACATCGACGCGGTCTGCAGGGACCGGCCCGCAAAACCGCCGGAACGGCATGATGTCGTCGGCGAACAACTGGGACTGCTGTGTCGTGAATGTGCCCCTTCCATGAGGAAATCGCTGGGGCGGTACTGCGCCCACTGGCATAAAATGCGTTGTTCCTCGTTCCTGAGGCTCGGCATGCGGCGCGACGCCCGTCGTGAAATCGAAACGGCCATGCGTCACTATTTGGATTATCAGGTTTTTTTGTACTGGTTTGCGAGCGTCCTCCCGGAAAGGGCGATAGGAAGAACGTTTCGTCTTGTCAAGTTGTTCCTGTAAACGGATGCCGCATCACGCCATGATCGGAGGTTGTCACTGCCGGCGGTGATGAGTCCCTTCCCGAACTGCGCAGAGGTCTTTGCCGTCGTGACGACCTTCCGCCCCGACAACCGGTTCCCCGGCCGGGTGGAGAGAATCCTGCCCCAGGTGGGGGGTGTCGTCATCGTCAACGACGGGGACAAGGAGGTCGGGCTGCGCATCGAGATCATCG
>CAZGUL010000535.1:0-1850 GCA_964529055.1 uncultured Spirochaetaceae bacterium | reverse complement strand
TCTCACACGGTCCAGCGACGGCCAGATGCTCTTCCTCGCGAACATGCTGTCGAAGATGAAGAACGGGACGCGGCTCGGAAGCCGCATCGCCGAGGTCCACAACGGAAGCTCCCTCTTTACCGGGGACGCCGGGCAGGGGGAGAGCAACATCCGCCGCTGGATCATCGAGAACGACCGGCTGGAAGCCATCGTCGCCCTTCCCCTCAACATGTTCTACAACACCGGCATCGCGACCTACATCTGGGTCCTCAGCAACCGGAAACCCGAACATCGCAAAGGAAAAGTGCAGCTCATCGACGCAACCGGGTGGTACAAGCCTCTCCGCAAGAACCTGGGAAAGAAGAACTGCGAACTCTCGGAGGAAGATATCGCCCGGGTCTGCGACACGTTCCTCGCGTTCGAGGAGACCGGACAGTCGAAGATCTTCCCGAACGCGGCCTTCGGGTACTGGAAAGTAACCGTCGAACGGCCACTGAGGCTGAAAGGAATCGACCCGGAGAAGGACTACAGTCCCCGGGAAATCAAAGCCCTGAAGGAATCCGCCGAACGCGCGGAGGACGCCCCGCCGGTTGTGAAAAAGATCCACAGGAAGGGGACGGAGGCCGATCCCCTGAAAGGTCTTTTCCCGGCCGTCGCGGAAGGAAAACCCGTCGTCGTCGAATACGAACCGGACCCGGACCTCCGGGACACCGAACAGATTCCCCTCCTGGAGGAAGGCGGCATCGAGGCCTTCCTGAGGCGGGAAGTTCTGCCCCACGCGCGGGACGCCTGGTACGTTCCGGAGAGCGTCAGGACCGGATACGAAATCAGTTTTACCCGGTATTTTTACAAGCCCCAGCCCCTCAGGACCCTGGAGGAAATCCGTGCGGACATCCTCGCTCTGGAGAAGGAGACCGAGGGGCTTTTGGAGGAGATTATCGGGAAAAAAGGGAGCGCGCGATGAAGGAAAATCCAAAGGTATTTTTGGCCCGGGCCGGCAAGTACGGGGAAAACGAGGAAATCGCCCTGGAGAACGGGATCGCCATTCTGGGCTTTCAGGACGTTCCGTCCCTGGAGGGAGCCAAGGATTATGATGCGGTACTTAAGATAGTCAAGGAAGCTTTTCCCGAGGAGAAGCCTCGCGCGATCGGGAACTTCGCCGGACAGCTCTGGGCCTTTGCCGTAGCAATGGAGGAAGGGGACATCGTCGTTCTTCCCCGGAAGACGACCTCGCATATCTCCCTCGGAGTTGTGAAGGGCCCGTATGTGTACCGGAAAATCGGCAGCGAATACAGGCATACCCGGACGGTGGAGTGGAAGAGAACCGATGTACCGAGGACAGCCTTCGAGCAGGACCTTCTCTACTCCTTCGGCGCATTTATGACTGTGTGCAACATTTCCCGGAATGACGCGGCTAAACGCGTGATGGCGGTATTGGAAGGCAAAGTTGATCCGGGACCGTCCCTTTCGATTCCCACAGCCGCGCCGGGTGCAGCTCCTCCGGAAGAGTCGGCCGGCGATGCAGTACCGGACCTTGGGCAGCTCGCCCACGACCAGATCGTCGCCAATATCCAGGCGCGGTTCATGGGACACGCCATGGCGGGCCTTGTCGAGGCGGTCCTGCGGGCGGACGGCTGGTCGACAAGAGTCTCGCCCCCCGGGGCGGACGGGGGAGTCGATATTCTCGCGGGCCGCGGTTCTCTCGGTATGGACGCGCCGCGGCTCTGTGTCCAGGTAAAGTCCCAGACGACTCCGGCGGACGTCACGGTGTACCGGACTCTTCAGGGTCGATGCTGACTTTCAAAGCGGAACAGGGACTCCTCGTCTGTTGGGGAGGCTTCAACAAGGTCGTGATGTCCGAGGCGAAGCAG
>CAZGUL010000534.1:0-1850 GCA_964529055.1 uncultured Spirochaetaceae bacterium | reverse complement strand
ATCATATCTCCCCCCGCAGGGGAAGAAAGCCTTCCGCGTCCAGGCGGCGCATGACTTCCCGCAGGAGCGGGCTTTTTTCCATCCCCACCACATACTTCCGCGCCGCGCCTTCGTACGGGAGGAGAAGCCGGCGATCACGCAATCCGGCGAGAATGCGGGAAACCTGGACCTGCCCGAGCTTTCCCAGAATCGGCTTGACGTCGGCGTTTCTGAACGGCTGCCTGTCCAGCGCGAAGAGAAGGATCTTGTATTCATGGTCCGAAAGCCCGTTCTTTCGCCGCAGCTCCCCAAGGGCGGGACGCATGATTTCCTTTCTCAGGTAATCGTAGTCCAGAAGCCGCTCGACTTTCCGCAGTTCCTCCCGGAGCCCGCCGAGGACGTAGCGGCACCAGGACAGGAGCCCCTCGCGGCCGCCTGAGTCCGCCGCCGCGAGGCCGTCGTAATATTTTTTCCTGTCCGAGCAGAAAACCGCCGTCGGGTTGAGGAGCCTCGACACTCTGCCCATGCCGCCAACGCGGAAGCCCGCCCCGAGAAGAAGGGCGTAGGTCAGGAGCCTCACCGTCCGCCCGTTGCCGTTGGAAAAGGGGTGGATCCACGCGAACCGGTGGTGGGCAAGGGCGATCTTGATGAGGTCGTACTTCGGCGCCTCCCGGCGGCCCAGAAAATCGATCAGCTCCCCCATGAGAGGGTACACATCCCCGGCGGGCGGAGGGAAATGGGCGGCCCCCGCGATGCGAACCGAGGACTTCCTGTACTCTCCCGGCGTCATATCGCCCTCTCCGGAGGCCGAAAGCCCTTCGGAAACCGTGGCGTGGACATGGCGAATGAAACTGTGATCGACGACCGCAGTCCCCTCCCGGCTTCCGGAGACGAAAGATTCGATAAAGTCCATCGCCTTCTCGATGTTGAGTATCTCCCGGAACTGTGAATCCTCGCCGCCCGTGCCGTCGATTTCCCGGTCGACGATCTGGGCCACTGTGGTCCGGTTGTTTTCTATCCGCGCGGAGCCGAGGCTCTCCAGGATATGAAACAGCCTCTTGAGCTGGAAAAACATTTCCGGCGGAGTAGTGCCCGCGAGAACGTAGGCGCGCTGATGGTCAAGCTCGATGATGAGATCGGTAAGAGGGTCGTCGAAATCCGGCCGTATCAAGGCCAGGGGGTAGTGCCTGTACACGCTCAAGACTTGCGCCGCCTTTCCGTAAGATTAAACATAGTGTCAATCTATTCTCAAGTATAACCTGCAATTACGTATTTTGGCAAATATGTTTGAATTATCGCCGTGGAGCAGAGGGATTTATCGCGGAGCGACGAGACCTAATACGGAAAATGATTGCTAAACCATATCAAATATTTAACAATACTGTTAGACTTCCATTTGCTAATGTAATGGACAATGATCCCCAATTCTTGCTTTCCACTAACACAGGATTGAATATCTGGATTGCTTCACAGGGTATCCTTTTTCCCATCCTCCAGCACCTTTTTAACGAGATCCATGTACTGCTCCTTTATCCGGAAATTATCCTTTTCCCACGGGTGGTTCGGGAATTCGTACTCGATGACCTGTCGGAGATAGTCCTTCCACTTGTGGCCCAGCTGGTTGGAGATCAGCGAAAGAAAGTAGCCGGCCTGGCTTTCATCCTCGGCGGCGCCCCGCTTCACGAATTCCTTGCGCAGCTGATCCCGGGTGGTTTTTCCTTTTTCCAGTAAAACGGGCAGGAAATGTTCCTTTATCCGCCGGGAGGAATAAAGATTTTTGTCCAGGTATTCGGCAAGTTTCGCCGCGAGCGTGGGCTCGTCATAGGTTCCCGGTTCGTTCGATATCTCGATGATGAATTTTCTCCTGTTCG
>CAZGUL010000533.1:0-1862 GCA_964529055.1 uncultured Spirochaetaceae bacterium | reverse complement strand
GACGGATCGCCGTCGAGGATGAACTTCGCCATTTCCCCGACAAGATGGTAAATGTATTCTTTCATCTTCGCGAGACCTCCTCGTCAGACCTTCCGAGCCGCTTTATACCATTCAATGATCGCGACGATCAATGTGGCCGTGAGGCCTCCCGCGAATCCGTTGTTGTACAGATCCAGCCCCCCGTGCCACGCGGCAGAACGGTCCACCACCGACATGTGGATGAACCCCGCCAGTATCCCCGCGAGGGGGCCGAACTGCCCCGCCAGCGGCGCCAGCGTGGTCGCGAACAGGGCCGCCAGGATCGGACCGGGGGCCGTCAGGCTTTTCCCGAAAACGAGGCAGCTCAAGATCACCCCGGCGAGCACGGGCCAGCAGTTTTTGGGGTGCTTGCCGAAGGCCCCGAACCCCATCAGGGTCAGAAGACCGCCCAGGACCGGCCCGTTGAAATCCGCCCCGACGGCGAACACGTACGCGCTGCCGAGGAGTCCGAGGACTCCGACGTTTACCAGGGCCCCGCCGGGCGAAACGAGGTCGACGAAGTCCGAAGGCAGCCGTCCCGGCAGTTTCAGTATGTCCTTTACGTCCTCCACCGTCTCCCCCCGGCCCAGTGCGAAACCCCACAGGATGTAAAGCACGGAAACAAGAGGAACAAGAAGGATCATAACCAACGACGGACGGGTGTTCCAGACGATGGTGATCGAGACATCCTTTCCTGCGGCGACGAGAAGCGACGCCCCGAAGAGTCCGAAGAATCCGCAGGAAAGTCCCAGGTTGTACAGATTGTAGCCCTGGTGCATGTGCAGCATCGCCATGGCGACGGGAGGAAGACAGACGCCGGCGGCGACCCCCACGAAAAGCCCCATCAGCAGTGCGGGGACTCCCGTGAAGCCGGCCTCGAAAACGATGAAGGTCACCAGGGGACCCAGGGCCGTGCCGAACAGCGCGATGAGGATGTAGGCATTGAATGCCTTGCCGACGATTCTGCCGGCCAGATACACGCCGGCGATGATGGGCAGGATGTTGACCGGCGTCTTGCCGAACAGGGCGAACCCCATCATCGTGTAAACCGCCGCGATGGACGGTCCCGACAATTTGATGCCGGCGATGGTAACGAACGCGAGCCCGATAGCCCCGACGACGGCCGCGTTGAGCAGGGCGCCGCCGACTCCCCCGGATACCGTGAAGTCGGTGATGAGCCGCGCGGGATTCCGCTGGAGCCTCAGGAAGCCTTCGACCGAACCGCCGAAGCCCTGTGCCGCAATGCCCGCCAGAGCGAAAATCAGGATCATGACGATCATGAGAAGGTACAGCGATCGATCCCGGGTCATGAAACCAAGATATCACCGGCCCGAAAATCCCGCAAGAAAAACTTTTCGGCTCCCCGGGGTTCAAAAACCGGAGACGGACCTTTTCCCGCGGCGGTCATTTTCTACGGCGGCGGGCCGGTCCGGTTTCCGGACCGGCCGCCTTGCCCCGGGCTCCCATTTGCCCTATAGTTGAGCGGCCAGGAACGCGATCAGGAGGAAACGGTGGTAAAAAACATCCGGCACGCGGGATTCACGGTAAAAAACCTCGACAGATCGGTGTCGTTCTACACGGAGGGGCTCGGCCTGGAAGTAATGACCCGTTTCGACGACAAAAAGGAGTACCACGGCCCCGTTCCGGGATGCCCGGATGGCATATCGATCGAGCTTTTTCAGCCGGCGGGAGACTGATCCTCCTTCCCACCCTTCCTCCGTCCCCGGGCAAAACCTTTATTTTCCGCGGCAAATGCGTTAAAGTAGTTTTATATGAAGCGGACAGCCCTGATCCTGACGGCGGCCCTGGTTTTGTGCCCGCCTGCGGTGTCCCAGATGCCGGAA
>CAZGUL010000532.1:0-1875 GCA_964529055.1 uncultured Spirochaetaceae bacterium | reverse complement strand
GCGCCGCGAACCGGCCGCGTGGATGCCCCGGGCGACGACCTCCTTGCCGGTGCCGCTTTCGCCGGTGATCAGCACCGTCGCCGGCGCAGCGGCGACCCGGGCGGCCAGGTCCCTGATTTTCCGCATCGCCGGGCTTTCGCCGAGAAAATCGCCGCCGGGAACGGCGGTCCGCGCGCTCCTCCGCAGGCGCGTCTCCTCCCCGATCCTGCCGAGCCGGAGCACCAGCTCCTCCGGATCGAAGGGTTTGACCAGGTAGTCCCGCGCCCCGAGTTTCATCGCGCCGACGGCGTCCTTTACTTCCCCGTATGCGGACATCATGATGGCGGGCACGGCGGGTCCCTCCGAGGCGAGCCACGCGAGCAGTTCCAGGCCCGACATGCCCGGCATCTTCAAGTCCATGACGACGGCGTCGAAGACGTCCTCCTCCAGGAGCCGCTTTCCCGCTAGGCCGTTCTCCGCCGTCCGGCTCTCGATGTTTTCCAGGCGGAGGTAATCCGCCATGGAATCGCGGATGTTTTTCTCGTCGTCGATTATCAGGACTTTCATCACCCAGCCTCCCTCGGGAGCGTCACCTCGGTCTCCGTCCCGCCGCCGTCGCGGGGGCCGATCCGGAGGCTGCCGCCGGCCGCCTCGACGAACCTTTTCGAAACCGCCAGGCCGATACCGGACCCCTTCGTCTTTGTCGTGTAGAACGGGTCGAATATCCGGTCATCGGCGTTTTCCGGCAACCCTTTCCCGCGGTCCAGGACCCGGACAACCGCGGTCCCCTTCCCGGTCTTGACCTCCACCCGCACCGCTTCCTCCCCGGAGTCCGCGGGGAGCCGGCCTTCGACGCTTTCGACCGCGTTTTTCAGCAGGTTCTCCAGGACGGTCCGCAGCAGGTGCGGGTCGAACAGCACCGGAACGGGCGGGCCGGGCGGAAGATAACCGATGGGAAAGGAGAACCTCTTCAGCATGTCCCCGACGAACGGTCCCAGGTCGATGATCCGCGGCTCCCCCCGGGGGTTCCGCAGGAATTCCCCCACCCGGTCAACCAGGTGGGTCAGCCTGTCGGTCTCCTCCCCGATGATTTCCAGGTTCTTGTGATACTCCCCGGGAACGATTTTCCGCAGGGTGGCCGTCTGTATTTTGATGGCCCCCAGGGGGTTCTTGATTTCATGGGTCAGGGTGCGCGCCGCCTCGCCGAGACTGACGAGCTGGCGGTTGCGCTCTTCCCGGAGCCTGTATCCGCGGTTTTTCCGGTACATGCGGGACACGCCGAACAGGGCCGCGGCGAGGGCAGCCGGCACGAAATATTGGCCGAAGCGCAGAGGAAGCTGACGCCGGCGCCATTCGATCACGTCGATTTCAAGATACAGACGCCGCACCGGAATTCCCGCGGGCCACGCGCTCCGTTCGGACTCCGGAGGCTGGGGGTCCCGCCCCCGGGGACCGTGCATCATGCGTCCCATGCCGCGGTTCATGGGCATGGGGAAGCCGATGAAACGGATCATCACGAGCCGGCCGTCCTTCAGCGCGAATTCCGGCCCGCCCCGGCCCCCCTCCCGCGGGGGAAGGGTTTCCGGCGCCGTTCCGGTGCGGAAGGCCGCCGGCCCCGCGGCGGGATATACGCCGAAGCCGAGAACGTCGGGCCGCATCGTCCGGAGCGCGGATGCGTCGCCCCTGCCGGCAAGCTCGAGCAGGTCCGACGCGAGCCGTCCCGCCTCGTACTCCAGCACCCGCCTGTTATGCGCGCTTTCACGATTGAAGGAGAACAGCGTCATGAAAATGAGGGCGAGAAATATCGGAACCACCACGATGAAAAAAAGGAGGTCCTCTTTTATCTTTTCGATCCCCATGGCCACAGCTTACACCGGGAAAAAAAAGAAGACCAGC
>CAZGUL010000531.1:0-1876 GCA_964529055.1 uncultured Spirochaetaceae bacterium | reverse complement strand
TAACTCGCGTGCATGAGTATCGCGGCAAGGAGGCTTTCGGTGCGGCCGTAGACCCACACCATGAGAACGCGGTAGGCCGTCAGCTGGGCGATGGCGGAGAGAAAGAACTGTGCAAGAAAGAGAAACAGGGGAATCGCTTCGGCGGAAGTGACGCCCACCCGGAACATCTGAAGAAGGTGCCACACGCCCCAAAGGACGCCGACCAGGAGCCCGACCGGAAGGACGCCGCGACGCCGCAGCAGCCGGGGGATGACGAATCCCGTCCAACCCAGCTCCTCCACGAATCCCCCCAATAGCCCCACCACGATGCCGGACACCACGAGGGCCGGCTTGTCGGCGGCGGTGAAGACGGCGGGCAGAAAAACGGGAGAGAAAAGCGCGAGCAGGAGAAGAACCGCCGCCTGAACGACCGGGGCAATAAGGAGGGCGGCCGCGTACCGGCGTGCCCCCGGCCTCAGCTTGAACAGCCGCGCCCCCAACTCGCGCAGGCCGCCCCTTCCCGAGACGAGAGCGGTCAGCAGGATGCCCGCGGCGGGCGGACCGGCAAGCATCGCCAGGATCGCCGCCGGAAAAGCCGGGTCGTCCCGCCAGCCGGTACCGGAGAACATGCCGGCGCCGCCCACGACGAGAAAACCGCCCCACGAGACGGCGAATACCACAGCGTAGTACGCGCGCACCGGGTGCTTCGCGATGAAAGCCTTCAGGGTCGACATGGGGGTCCTCCTCCCGGCCGGTATGACGCAATGATTTCAGGGGAATGCCGGCCGCGAAAACACATCACATCCAGTTTTCGATGACCAGATTCCCGAACCTCTGAAAATGCTTCGTATTTCCCGTAATCAATTTGTCGGCTTTTACATACGCGGTTGCCGCTATGAAAATATCCGCATCGGGCAGCAAAAGGTTTTGTTTGTATAACTGGGATTTCAACCGGCCGAACATCTTCAGAATTTCATTCTCGCGCAGTTTCATCATCATATTTTTCTCTTTTTTGTATGACATCGGCGTTCTTCCGCAATTTTTCTATACAGATATCCGTATCCAGCAAAATCATAAATCGACATCTCTGCCGTAAGTCCTGCCCCCATGAATGTCCCGTATGATTTCTTCCGTCGTCCTGTCATCTTCCCAAGAGGCGGATAAATTCTTCCAGAGATTAACTTGGATGGATCGCGGAATTTTTTTCCCTGATTTCCCGATTTCAGTGATTTCGCTCCGGGTGCCCTTTTCGATGATCACAAGCATCTCGCTGTTCAGACTTCTTTTCTCTATCGTAGAGAGCTTTTTGATTTTCTCGAATATTTCTTCGGGAATATTCCTGATCGTTATATTTGCCATAGTTACATTTCAGTTACACATTGGTTTGATGTCAACCGTTTTCTTCTTTCTCCACCAGCCGCCCGGCCGAAATATTCATTTTCGCCTCAGCTTTGAGATAACGGCGGGCGGCGTTCCGGATTTCTTTTTTCTCCCCGGTCGTCGGTTTCGCGACCGCGCGGGCGTCCATGACTTCGAGACCTTCCATAAGTTCCTTTTCCCCGGCGTCTATGTAAGGGGGATTGTATTTTTTCATTCCTATCGATTACCCTTGGCCCGGTTGTGGGTGATGCAGAGCATCTGGCAGTTTTTTACCGAGCTTCCTCCGCCCTTGCTCCATGCGGAAACGTGGTCGGAGTCCATCTCATCGAACTTGTAGATTCTGCTCTTGTTCGCGCTGTGCCCGACCGCGCAGAGCGGACAGTTGGACTCGCCCCTGCCCTCGGCCGCTTTCGTCTGCTCTTCGTATTTGGCCCGTTTTACCGGAATGTCGAAGACCCGGACTTCCAGCAGCTTCGTATCGACCGAACCGCCCAACAGAAACTCGAAAATCCCCTTG
>CAZGUL010000530.1:0-1886 GCA_964529055.1 uncultured Spirochaetaceae bacterium | reverse complement strand
GCTCTAAGCCTTATATGCCGATCCTCCGTCCCCCGCTTTCCCCGCCGCGCGGCCGTTCCCGCGTGCGCCGGCCTCCGCCCGCAGCCTCCGCAGAAGCGCCTCTATGTTCCGGAAGTGGTCTCCCCGCCAGTAGACCTGCCCGCAGGCGGGGCACCGCAAAAAGCGCCGGTAACGTCGGCGGACAAGATCCGGCAGCCCGTCTGCCACCGCCTTTTTATCCACCGGTACCAGGAGTGCCCCGCACCGGGCGCAGCGGCTGAAGGGACGGAGGTTTCCCGCCAGGCCGAAATCCAGGACGACGTCCACGGCTTGACGAAACGGGTCGCCGCTCCTAACCAGGCACCCGGCTCCGACGGCCTGGCGTGACAGGATTCCCCGGTCCCGGCTCAGAATGACGCGGCCTTCCGCCGCGGCCCGGCGGACGATTTCCGCGTCGCTTGAGTCGTTCCGGTACAGGGCGTCGAAACCCAGCAGACGGAGATGCCTGGCCAGCTTTCCCGGGTGCACGTCCAGAAGAAACCGGGGAGCCGGGTCCTCCGGGCCGATCCGCCGGTCCGCCGGATGCAGCAGCACCGTTTCCCCCGGCCGGGGTATGTACCCCGGGCCCGCCGGACCTCCTCCCGCCCGGCCTCCGTCACCGATTTTATGCACGTGTCCCGGGCCCGCACCACCTCCGTCCCCGGGTTGGGTCATGCACTCCGGGCCTGCCACGCCTCCGTCCCCGATTTCCCCGTTTTCGACCCTCCCGATCTCGGTGTGGGGCACACCGGCCTTTTCGGACAGATGTTTCACCGTCTGTCCGGGCCTATGCGGAAAAACCGCCCTGCCTGCCGACGGGGCTACGCCCACGGGGAAGTTGATGAAAAGGAGCTCAACGGCGGGGACGGAGGATGGGGCCATGATCGTCATTTTACCACGACGGGGGTTTTAAAAGATTTCCACCGCACCATTGATTTCCCGGGCGGAGGCTCTTATAAAATCATCAGGAGCGAAAAATGAATATTAAAGACCATTTTTCACGGTTGAAAAACAAGCCGGTCGTTTCATACCTCGTTCTCGCTCTCTGCGGGGCGGCGTATCTGGCGATGAATCTCTCGAAAGACACTCCATATTTTGAAATGATCCTCAGTTTGCTGGCTCCCCGGTGGGAAGAAATCAAAAACGGCAACTACTGGGGGTTGGTGACAAGCGCTTTCGTTCATATTGAAGTAATACATCTGTTTTTCAACATGTCATGGGTCGGAATCTTCGGACGCGTCATGGAGTCGGACCTGGGGAAAATACGTTACGCCGCGTTGATAATAATTTCCGCCGTGGTCAGTTCACTTGCACAAGCGATATTTTCCTCAGAGACGGGAATCGGCTTCTCCGGCGTCGTGTACGCTTTGTTCGGATTCGCGGTGGCGGTGCGGAAAAACAAACCGGCATATGGATCGATAGCGGATTCCCGGACAATCGCCTGGATGGCCGCTTGGACGGTCCTGTGTTTCGTGTTGACATACGCCGGAGTTTGGAATATCGGTAACGCGGCGCATGTTTCCGGTTTTCTGTTCGGCCTGATGGCGGGATTCATTTTCACCCGTCGGGTCTCGCAGAAAAATTTCAGCATCGGACTGCTCACACTTTCCGCACTCGCTCTCGCGTTCAGTCAGTTGCGGCTCTGGGACGAAGTGAAGGAGAAGTTCAAAACCGAACCGTCCACTATAGTAAAGAAGAAGGAGATTCCCGCCGACCACCGGGAAGATCATTTCTTCCATTCACTTCTGCTCCTCATCGATCCGGAAACGAAAAGCGACGGGATACGCCTGCTGAAAGACCTGAGTACCCGGGGGCACGAAACCTCGAAACTGCTTCTCGCCCGCATTCTCGCCTCGGACGGCGACCAG
>CAZGUL010000529.1:645-1896 GCA_964529055.1 uncultured Spirochaetaceae bacterium | reverse complement strand
GGTGCTTGCCGATCTGGAACATGACCACGACAAGCCCTATATCCGCCCGGTAAAAAGCCCCTGGACGCACAACCACGATGGGGTTATGCAGCCGCTTGATCACCAGAGACTCCTCGCGCACATAGAAATCGGTATGAGCCTCTGGCCGGAAGGTGATTCCGTAAATTGCAGATCCGGGCTGCATGCGGATGATGACTTCCTGGGGATCTGCCATGATCGTCATTCTTCGTCCTCCTCCTTTTCTCCGCGGTGGTGAACCTCATGCATTTTTAGCGCCATCTCGCGGGCCTCCTCCGTGGAGAGCTTCCGCTTCGACCGGCGGCCCATAATCCTGGCGGCCTCGCTTAGCACCAACTCTTCCTTGATGTCTTTCTTGCAGTGTGGACATTTCATGGTCTACTCCCAGGCCCTGGAATATTCACAGTCTTTGAACAATTCCGGCAATCCGCTGCTCTGTTTGAAGCGTAACACTTCATCGGCGTCCATTCCAAGCTCTTTTGCTATCTCGCTGTCCGTCCACCCCTCCCGGATGAGGTTTACGACGATATCGACCATGGGGACAACGGCATGAACCCCGCGGGCCCTGTTGTGCCGGATCGTCGCCGACATGCGGTCTCTCAGGTCGTGCCGATGGTCGTTGATGACGCTGATGGGGACGTAGCCATGGACTCTGTCCCGGACACGACGACACTCTTTGCACACCCTTGTCCGGTGAAAGCCGTCAATCACGGTGTAGTCGCGGTCCTCCTCCTGCTCGGGATAGGCAACGACCGGCTGCGTTATCCCGTCCATCACCATGGAGTGTTCCAGCAGGCGCATTTCCGGGGGCGCTACCCTGTTCGGGTTGTAGTCGTTGGCCTGGACTGATCCGGCGTCCACCCACAAGACGCAGTCCACCGGCTCGTCGTGGAAAGGACTTACCTCGTGGAGTCGCTGCCGGATAAGGTTCAATGCCTCCACCTTTTCCTCAACGGCCATCAGATCGAAAACAGCGCAGAGTTTCTCCGTGTAGTCCAGAAGCGTCTTCTCAAATAGGCTGTTCATAGGTCCTTATACCTCTCCTTAATCTCTATCAGCCGGTCAGTATCCTTGCGGTTAAACCCGAAGCTCAGGCCCTTGCCCATGTCCATCTTCAGGATTGACACCGCCACGCGGCGCCATGAAGGTTGCAGCTTCTTGCCCTCAAGCTCCCGGTCCCCGTCGTCCGGGACCTTCTCCATGGGGTATTCGTGCTCGGCCCACCACTCGAAA
>CAZGUL010000529.1:0-635 GCA_964529055.1 uncultured Spirochaetaceae bacterium | reverse complement strand
ACTCGAAAAAGACATCAATGCGGCGCTGGTACACGGCGGCCAGCTTTGGCGGCATGGTGCGGAGCAGAAACTCGACGTACTGCTGCCAGGTGGTGAAGGTAGGCGGCAGCCCGAGGCCGCCCTTGTAGCCCAGGAACTTTTGGCGGGCATAGAGCGCGCCCCAGTTTGCCCCCTCCACACGCTGGACGATACGGAACCAGGTGTCCGGCTCGATCTTGTGGAACATGTCGAGCCCCTTCCGCTGGTCGTCGCCGTAGGGCTGGCAGATCCGCATCTCCGCCGGCGGGGTTCCGGCCAGGTACATGTAATCATAGAGGCGATTGTAGGCGAGGCCGTGCTTGCCGATGTAGGACCAGATGTCCTCGAACCGCCAGTCGTAGACCGGGTAGAACGTCACGGCCCTGCTCGTTGCCCGGTGCATCGATGACCAATAGATGTCTTTGTAGGCGCACTTCTTCTGCGCGGCTGCCTTGCGGACCGCTTTGAATCGGTTGAGGCTCTCATCGGCGCGGATCGCCACCACCGTGGCGCCGCCTTCCTCGCCGGCGAACCACTCGTTGAAGGCCGGAACGAACTCCTCAAACTCCATCCGGAACTTGTAGAACGCAAAAAAGGCCTGGTCCTTGATAACGGCC
>CAZGUL010000528.1:0-1898 GCA_964529055.1 uncultured Spirochaetaceae bacterium | reverse complement strand
GGACCGGGAATTCGCCGCCTTCCCCGGGGGCCTGGAAGAAAAACGTGACAGGGAACTTCACGAGTATGAAGCTTCTCTTCAAAAGGAGCCAGCCTTTCCCGAAGACGCCTTCAGGGCGATCCGGGAAATCCTGTGGAAACCATGACCCGCGTTTCCCGCTATGCGTTCATCCACGCGATAATCCACGGAATCATGGCCAAATCCTACGTTGATGACCGTATCCGGACCCTTCTTCGCTACACGAACCTTCTGGAACTTTCGCGCGAGCTTTTTCCTTCCCAGCAGATATCCGTGGGCGAACACGATCTTATCCGTGATGTGCAGCTCAAATTCGAGAAAAAGACGATATCCACACTCGTCAGGATCGTGTCCTTTTTCCCGGATCCGCCGCCCCTTCTGGTACACGTACTCCGTGAATACGATTTCCGGAACCTGAAGACCCTGTTCCGGGGCCGGTTCACCGGGATCGTGGATCTGCCGCTGTGGGACATTGGTCCGTACGGGGAGGTGCCGCTGGATCGTGAAGGTTTTCCCGAAAATCTGAAAAACACGCGATTCGCGGATCTCCTGGAGGGCTCCGGAGAGAAGGACATGTTCCACCGCGAGTTCGAACTGGACAAGCGCTATTACGCGGAACTCGCGGCGGTCGTGCGGCGGCTTCCCTCGCGGGAACGACGGATCGTGGAACCCCTCGTTTCCCTCGAAATAACCCTTCAGAACCTCGTCTGGGCCATGAGACTGCGGAATTATTTCAATCTTCCCTGGGAGGAGGCGGAAAAACTTCTTTTCCCCACCGGGTATGCGGAAATTCCGGGTCTTGCCCAAAACCTTTACGAGCTGCCTTTCGACGATCCCGCCCCGTGGGAAAAGACGAAATACGGCAGACTGCTGGGGTTGTTCCGCGACGGGAGGATCGATCCGGAGGGCGCTGAAGGCGCGGCGATGAAATACCTCTACCTGCGTACACGGCGTCTTTTCTACGGAAATCCCTTTACCCTGTCCGCGGTTTACGCGTTTTTCAGGATAAAGCGTTATGAATCCATGCTCGTGAAAAGCGTGTCGGAGGGGGTTCGAATGAACATCCCCCCCGCGCGCCTGGCCGAAATGATAGGTGCATCATGATTTTCTCCGTGGGAATGAAAAAAATCGATCTCCTCATCCTGAAGTCCGATATCGACGCGGTGCTGGAATACCTCGGAAAGGCACAGTGCCTTCAGGTATCCGACAAGGTGGCCGGGGATCTGTCGGATAAGCACCGCAGGTGCGAGGAGTTGACCCGGCAGCTCGAAGCCGCCGGGATTTTCCTGAACATCGGCAGGTCTTCCGACGGTGAGGCCCCGATCCGGGTGCCCCGGAACGGGGATTTCACCGAAATTGAGGAGATCCTCACCCGGACGGGAAAACTCGTGGAGCGGGAAAAGGAATTGGAACAGCGCAAGCTCC
Source organism: uncultured Spirochaetaceae bacterium (assembly GCA_964529055.1). Classification (GTDB taxonomy): domain Bacteria; phylum Spirochaetota; class Spirochaetia; order DTKZ01; family DTKZ01; genus JAKQWJ01. The sequence goes on along the minus strand of CAZGUL010000528.1, from coordinate 455 downwards.
GGCTGCTCCACACCCTCGAGGAGGTGGATATCTTCCGCCGCCTCGGACTGCCTCTCCGGGAACTCGAAACGGTCACCTACCTGACGTACCGCATGGGGACCGTGAAACCGGATAAATACGCGGCTCTTCGCGAAGTTCTCGGAACCAGGGCACTCGTTCTCGACCTGGACGGGGAGGGCAGAATTTTCGCGGTCGCGTCCAAGAAGGGACGGTTCGCACTCGACACGGAACTGAAAAAATTCGATTTTCGGGACCTGCCGTTTCCGAAGGATGCTGCGGAAATGCCGCCGGAAATACTTGCCGGCCTGGACAGCGAACTGGAAGAGACCCGGAAGGAAATTCTCGAATGCGGGGAGAAAAAGAAACTTCTCCGGGACCTGTATGAAAAGAAGATCCTCGATTTTACCGCGATCCTCCGCGCCGGCTGCGTCGTGGAGGAACTGAAGGACCATCTC
>CAZGUL010000527.1:1116-1917 GCA_964529055.1 uncultured Spirochaetaceae bacterium | reverse complement strand
GATTTCACCGACGGCATATCGGCGCTCCTGGGTCCGAACGGCTGCGGAAAAAGCAACATCGTCGACGCGATCAAGTGGGTCCTGGGAGAGCAGGCGACGAAAAGCCTGCGGGCCGACCGGATGGAGGACGTGATATTTAACGGCACCGAGGCGCGCAAACCCCTCAACGTCGCAGAAGTGTCCCTCACCCTGGCCAATGACGGCGGGCTTCTTCCCATCGAAATGCCGGAAGTCGTCATCAAGCGGCGGCTCTACCGCTCCGGCGAGAGCGAATACTTCATCAACAACACGCCGGTCAAGCTCAAGGAAGTCCGGGAGCTCTTTTACGACACGGGCATCGGGAAATCGGCGTACTCCATCATGGAGCAGGGAAAGATCGACCAGGTCCTGTCCAACAAGCCGGAAGAAAGGCGGATGATTTTCGAGGAAGCCGCCGCGATAACCAAATACAAGATCAAGGGACAGGAGGCGGAACGCAAGCTGGAGCGCACCGAGGAAAACATGCGCCAGGTGGAAGGCATCATCGGCGAGGTGAAGCGCAGCTACGATTCGCTGAAGGTCCAGTGCGACAAGACACTCCGCTACCGGCAGCTCCGGGAGGAGTCCTTCGCCGTGGAGCTGGACATCCAGCTTCTGCGCCTGAAATCCTTTCTTGAACTGAAGGACGAGAAGAGCCGCCTGCTGTCCGAACGGACGGCCCGGCGGGACGGCATAAAGAGCGAGATCGACGGCATCAACGAACTTCTGGAAAAAAACCTCGACGTGGTCAACACCATGGAATCCCGGCTGGTTGAAAACCAG
>CAZGUL010000527.1:0-1106 GCA_964529055.1 uncultured Spirochaetaceae bacterium | reverse complement strand
GGTGGGGCTGGAAAAGAACAACCTGGACAGCCAGGGGCGGATGCTTGCGGAACGGCTCGGGGAATTCGAAGCGAAGGTCGCGGCGGACGCGGCAAAGGAAAAGTCGGTCCGGGAACGGATCGACGCCCTCTTCGTCGACATCGACCGGAAGAAAAAGTCCCTGGAGGAATTCTCCGGACGCATCGGGGAAATCGACAGGAACATCGGCGAGTTCGAGGAGTCGGTCCGGAGGGCCGACGATCGCATAAAGGAAAACGGCAGGAACATCGGCGCCCTGGAGCTGGAAAACCACCGCATGGAGGAGCAGGACGAAGCTCTCCGGAACGACCTGCGAGGCCTTACGGACACCATCGTGGACCAGCTTGACCGGAGGCTGAAGGAAAGCGGCTATTCCTACCAGGAACGCGCCCGTATGGAGGGGGAGCTCGCTACACTTATGGATTCCCTGCGGATACACCTGGAAGGGCGGAAGAAACTCGCGGAGGATGCCCTGGCCGTTTCGGGCGGCTCCGAGAAGGACCTCCGCAAGGCCCTGGAATCTTCGGCCGCGGCCCTCAGGGAAATCCTCGACCGCCTCGGGGCCGTCGGGGCCCTGCTGGAAAACTACAAAAAATCGACCCCGTCCTTCATAGACGAATTCCTCGCTCCGGAAGGCATCATCACCCGGAAGCGGGAAATCGACGAGCGCATAGCCGCGGTTCGCGGGGGAATAAAACGGAACCGGGAGAATATCCTCGCACTGCGGAAGGAAAACGCCTCACTGACGCAGAAGATCGACGAGTACCGGAAGACCCTGGAGGATCTCAGGCTGAACCGGGTTCGTCTGAAGACCCAGGCGTCGGGGGTCCAGGATGCGGTCGCCATGCTCGAGCGGGAAAGGGCGGGGCAGGAAAAAATCCTGAAGGAAACCTCCGACGAAATCCTGCGCGGCAGGGAACGCATCGACGATGTAAACCGCAGGAAGGCGGAGCTGGACGAAAAACGGAAAAACCTGATCGAGAGCGAAAAGGCGATTCAAAAAGAACTCACCGGGCTGGAGGCGTCGATCTCCGCACGGAACAAGGAACTGGTCGTCAAGGAGAAGAAGCTCAAGGAGCAGATGGAGG
>CAZGUL010000526.1:0-1918 GCA_964529055.1 uncultured Spirochaetaceae bacterium | reverse complement strand
CATCAAAATCAATTACACAGGTCCCCTTGCTCTCCTTCAAAAACGCCATCACGGACAGCAGACCACAACGCACACCCTCGCCCAGGCTGCTCCTGTCTTCAATCTCTTCCCCGAGGCCCGGGATTTCGTGGACGGGGACAAACTCATCAAGAAAATCCTGCAGCAGGGCTACATCGACCAGGACATTATCCGGGACGACCGCATGGTAGAGATGATCAGAAAAGCCCGGGTGGAGAAAGCCATGGCGGACGAGCAGAGGGCGTCCTTCGATGAGCTTCTGAAAAACATGAAAAACACAAACATGCCCATCGAGCCGGGAAGCCCGCTTGAGGCTCTCATGGGAACGATCGGGGGAGGCTCGTAAATGGGACTTCTCGATACACTGGGGATCATAAAAATGACCCGGGAGGAGAAAGCGAAAGAGCGCTCGGAAATGGTTCTCTTGAAAGAAATGCGCCGGCGGACACTTCGGGTCTACAACACCGGCGAGGGGAGAAAAGTCCTTGCGGAAACTCTTTTTTCCCTGGGATTCGGACGGCGTCTCTCCGGCATCGAGGACGCCGCGCGGTACAACGAGGCGATCACGATCCTGGAAAGGCTGGGTTTTTCCTTCTTTGAGGACGGGGAAAAGCTTGTGGAAGAGATTCTGAAAATTGCCGCGGTGCGGCAAAAAGATATGAATACGGAGGAAAGAGAATGAAAGCGAACAACCGGATGACGGGAGGGAGCGGTTTCTCTCACATCATTTCACTGCCAATGCATCTCCAGTGGTTCGCAGCCGAAGGGGACGGAACGGGAGGCGGCGACGGAAACGGCGCCGCGGACGGGACCGGAAACAACGGCGGCGGCACGGGAAATAATGCTCCGGCGGACGGAAGCCCGAAACTCGGGTGGCGAGCGGCCTTGAAAGCCGAACTGCGGGATCATGAGCTTCTCAGGGACAAGAAGGACATCAACGAAGTCTCTGTGGCGCTCATTGATCTCAATGAACGAATGAAGAGGTCCGTGGTTCTGCCCGGAGAGAAGGCCGACGAAAAAGAACTCGGTGAGTTCTTCAAGAAACTCGGGCGCCCCGATTCGAAGGACGAATACGCCTTCGAGCGGAAGAAACTTCCCGAGGGTATGACGTATTCCGACGAGTTTGAAACCTGGTTCAAGGATTCGGCCCATAAAGCGGGCCTGACCAAAACCCAGGCGGCGCAGCTCTACGCTCTGTACAACGACCAGATGGAAGCGAGGTTTACGAAGCAGTCCGCGGATCAGTCCGCGGCGCTCGCGGAAACCGAGAAAATCCTCCGCCAGGAATGGAAGGACGGCTACAAGGTACGGCTCGAGAGGGCCCGGCGTGTAGTGTCCCAGCTCGGAGGCGAGGAGCTTGTCTCCTACCTCCAAGAAACAGGCCTGGGGAACGACATCAGGCTCGTCAAGGCGATGGACAGGATCGCGGAACTCGTCGGCGAAGACACTCTGGTAAAGGGATTCGGGTCGAAGACCAAGGGGAAGACCGGATCCGACGGCTGGAGTTTTCCGAATACCCCGGGAATGGAGTAAGGGCGCCTTCTGACAGGATGGGAAAAACATGGCTGTGAAACTGCTGACCGGTCAGCTCACCGTAGCTGAACAGATGAAAAGGATCGACCCGGACGGAAATGCCGCGAAGATCGCGGAAGTCATCGAGGAGGTCAATGAAATCCTCATCGATGCACCGATGTTTCAGGCGAACGAAATCAGGAGCCACGTCGCGACGATCCGCACGCGGTATCCGACCGTCAAGGCGCGTCGGATCAACAAGGGAGCCTACAGGGGATCCTCGGGGACCCGTCAGATCCGGGAGTACATCACGCTTCTGGAGACGTGGGCGGACATCGATGAGCAGATCATCGACAAGGACCCGGATCCGAAGAAGGCCCGGGTGAAC
>CAZGUL010000525.1:0-1922 GCA_964529055.1 uncultured Spirochaetaceae bacterium | reverse complement strand
GCGCCCTCCAGCAGGGGGCCGTCTTCGGTGGCCAGGGATATGCGGACCATCATTTCAGTGACATTTCCGAAAGTGTTGCCCGGACCGACGGCCACCGACTCCTCCTCCAGAAGGGACAGAGCTATGTCTTCCGGCCGGAGGTCCGTTCCCGCGAAATCGACGAGGATGTAAAACGCCCCCCGGGGTTTATAAGCCTTTATCCCCCGGGAAGAGAAAACATCGTACACCGCGTCCCTGCGCCTGCGGTATACGGCCCGCATCTCGTCCAGGAATCCGGTGGGCTGCGTATAGGCGGCTTCCGCCGCCTTCTGGGTGATGCTGTTTACGCATGAAAAGAGCGGTTCCGCTATCTTTTCCGCGATCGCAATCATTTTGCTGTCGGCCACGAGAAACCCCAGCCGCCATCCGGTCATGGCGAAGTTCTTGGAAACGCCGAAAATCGCGGCCACGCGTCCGTCCCTGTCCAGAGTAAGGGCGGGGATGTGTTCCCCGTCGTACACGAGCTGATCGTACACTTCGTCGGAAATGAGATAGAGGTCATGACGGACCGCGAAATCGTATACTTCCCGCATCGTTTTTTCATCGAAGACCGCTCCCGTGGGATTGCCGGGAGAATTGATTATGAGCGCCTTCGTGCGGGGAGTCACGAGGCTTTCGAGTTCGTCTATGAGCGGGACGAACCCCTTTTCCGGCCTCAGGCTGTAGGACACGGGGACGGCTCCCTGGGCGATGGTCATCTGCCGGTAGTTCGGCCAGGACGGGTCCGGTACCAGGACCTCTTCGCCCGCGTCGGCGATGCACATCACCGCCATCGCGATGGCCGTTACCGCTCCGGGCGTAACCGCTATCCGGTCCGCCGCGGGCCTGAACCCGTATTTCTCCGCGAGAAATCCCGCGAAAGCCTCGCGAAGCGACAGAAGCCCGATGTTGTGCGTGTAATGCGTCCAACCCGCGTTGATCGCGTCGATCCCGGCCTGCCGGATGTGTTCCGGCGTGTCCACGTTCGGTTCTCCCACCTCCAGGTGTATGGCGTCAGGCACGGATGAGGACCTTACCATGATTTCCCTGATCCCATGCCTGGGAAGTCCGCTCCTGATTGTCGATAATGGTTTCATGACTTGTCCTCCTCCGCGAGAACGGCGAGAAATTTCGCCGGATCTATATTTCCTCCGCTGGCGATCACCACCGTGGCGAGTCCCGAATCCACCTGTCCGTTCATCACCGCTCCCAGGGCGACCGCACCGGAACCTTCGAGCACCAGCTTCGCGTACGCCGCGGCCGTACGCATCGCCCTGCGGATCACCGTCTCCGGGACCACGACAACCTCGTCCACGTACCTGCGAATCATCTCGAAGAGATACGGCTCCGCCGTCTTGCACGCCATTCCGTCCGCGATGGTGTCCACGGAATCGAGAGAAACAAGTCGTCCCTCGGTCAGGCATCGGTGGAACAGCGGGCTGCCTTCCGCCTGTACGGCGACGATCCTTAGAGACGGCTTCAGATGTTTCGCCGCAAAGGCGATTCCGGAAACCAGGCCTCCTCCGCCGAGGGGGACAACTATCTGTTCCGTTTCGGGCATCCGGTCGAGAATTTCGAGCGCGATGGTTCCCTGCCCGGCCACCACGTCCGTGTCCGCCACGGGGTGGACGTAGAACTTTTCCTCCTCCGCGCTGATGCGGCGGGCCTCCTCGTACGCCTCGTCGTAGATGTCGCCTTTTTCCACAACCGAGGCCCCGAACCTGCGACAGGTCCCCTTTTTCATCTCCGGCGTGGTGACGGGTACGCACACCGTCGCGTTCTGGCCGAGCCACCGGGATGCCAGGGAAACTCCCAGAGCGTGGTTGCCCGAAGAGGCGGTGATGACATATGAAAGAAAAGGGCGGATCTATCGCAGTTTTCGATCACACTTATAATGAAGTCTC
>CAZGUL010000524.1:0-1929 GCA_964529055.1 uncultured Spirochaetaceae bacterium | reverse complement strand
CTTGTTGCCGGAATCGCGGAAGTTCTCGACGATCTCGATGCGTTTCAGGAGCCGCTTGTCCGCCTTGGCTCCCTTTTCGACCATGGTCACCCGGAGCTCCGAGGACAGGGCGTCCAGATCCAGGTTTTCCAGCAGGGTGCGGACCGCCTCGGCGCCGATGCCGGCGGAAAATGACATGCCGTGCCGGTCCTTGGCTTCGCCGTACTCCTCTTCCGTGAGGAGTTCCATTTTTTTCAGGTCCGTGTCGCCCGGATCGATGACGATGTATTTTTCATAGTACAGGACCGACCGCAGAGCGGCGATCGTCAGGTCCAGGAGCAGTCCCATCCGGGACGGCACGGACCGGTAGTACCAGATGTGGGAAACCGGCGAGGCGAGCTCGATGTGACCCATCCGCTCCCGGCGCACCTTGAAGTGGGGTACCTCGACGCCGCAGCGGTCGCAGATGACTCCCTTGTACCGTATCGACTTGAATTTGCCGCAGTAGCACTCCCATTCCTTCGTGGTGCCGAAGATGCGCTCGCAGAAAAGGCCGTCCTTTTCCGGGCGCAGGGTGCGGTAATTTATCGTTTCAGGCTTCTTGACTTCCCCGTAGCTCCACGCCCGGATCTTCTCCGGCGACGCGAGCTGTATCATGATGGAATCGAAATCCTGAATGTCTCTCATATAATTTCTCGCCTCCTAGAAATTGCTGCCCTGGCGGTTGATGAGCTCCTCGTCCCTCTCGGTGAGCGGAATCGGCTTGCCCTTGGAATCCCGGATCGTGATGTCCAGCGCCAGCCCCCGGAGCTCCTGCACGAGCACGTTGAACGACTCGGGCACCCCCGCCGCGGTGGACGGTTCGCCCTTCACGATGCTCTCGTATATCTTGGCCCGGCCGGTCATGTCGTCGGACTTGATCGTCAGAAGCTCCTGCAGCGTGTTGGCAGCGCCGTACGCCTCCAGGGCCCAGACTTCCATTTCGCCGAGGCGCTGCCCGCCGAACTGGGCCTTGCCGCCCAGCGGCTGCTGGGTCACCAGCGAATACGGGCCCGTGGACCGGGCGTGCATCTTGTCGTCCACCAGGTGATGGAGCTTCAGCATGTACATGCAGCCCACCATGACGGGGTTCTTGAAAGCCACGCCGGTCTGTCCGTCATACAGGACCGTCTTGGAACCGGCGGGCAGGCCCGCGGACTCCAGCAGTTCCGCTATTTCGTCGTTGCCCGCCGATTCGAAAACCGGCGTGGCGTACCATTCGTCCTTCCAAAGGGCGGCCCAGCCGAGCATCGTTTCCAGAAGCTGGCCGATGTTCATCCGGGACGGAACGCCCAGCGGGTTCAGGCAGATCTCCAGCGGCGTGCCGTCGGCCATGTAGGGCATGTCCTCTTCGGGCAGAACCCGGGCGATGACGCCCTTGTTGCCGTGACGGCCGGCCATCTTGTCACCCTCCTGCAGCTTGCGCTTCGTCGCGATGAGGACCTTGACGACCTCGTCGACGCCGGGGGAGAGATCGTCGCCTTCGGAGCGTTTCAGGCGCTGGACGTCGATGACCGTGCCTTCCGTTCCGTGGGGGATCCGGAGGCTGGTGTCCCGGACTTCCTTCGCCTTTTCGCCGAAGATCGAGTTCAGGAGTTTGAACTCCGGCGTCGTCTCGGTTTCCGACTTGGGGGTGACCTTTCCCACCAGGATCGAGCCGGACTTGACCTTCGCGCCGACTCTGATGATGCCCTCTTCGTCGAGCTGATCAAGGGCCTTCTCGCCGATGTTCGGGATGTCCCGGGTGATCTTTTCCGGACCGAGCTTGGTTTCCCGGACGTCGATCGTGAATTCCTTTATGTGGATGGAGGTGAAGATGTCCTCCTTGACGATCTTCTCCGAAATCAGGATGGCGTCCTCGTAGTTGTAGCCGTTCCACGGCACGAAGCCGACCAGCACGTTGCGCCCCAG
>CAZGUL010000523.1:0-1939 GCA_964529055.1 uncultured Spirochaetaceae bacterium | reverse complement strand
GTTGTTGTGATAGGGCTGAAGCAGATGGATGATATTTGAAGCTTTGAGGATGGAAATCCAGCGTTCCACAGTCGGCTGGCTGACTCCGATATCCCGGGCCATGGACGCGCAATTCAGAAGGTTTCCGGTGTTTCCCGCCACGACGGTCATGAAATTTATAAATTTAACCTCGTCGCCGACATGCATGAGATCCCGGACATCTCGTTCAATATAGGTTTTCGTATAGGATGAATAATACAGTTGCCAGTCCATTTCTTCCGCATGAAGAGCCGGCATAGTTCCCCGATGAATCAGTCTCCAGATGTCCTTGTATGACCTCGTGATCGCGGTTTTCCGCCTTTTCTCCAGGTAGCCGCCGGACGGCAGAAACGGCTCGTAAAAATCCACACCATTAATTTCCCGCATGGACAGTCCGAGCAGATTCAGGATGCCGATCCTTCCCGCCAGGGATTCGCCGATATTCTTCATCATGGTGAAATGCTGTGAACCGGTCAGATAAAACAGGCCTCTTCCGCGCGTTTCATCCGCATGCATTTTGATATAGGGGAACAAGTTGGGGGCGTATTGAATTTCGTCCACGATGACGGGAGGCTGTGTCGTCCTGAAAAAAGTGCCGGCCTCCTCCCGCGCCGCCCGTAATACGATCGGATCGTCCAGGGTGACGTATGCGATGTCGTTTTTCATTACTTTCAGGAGGGTCGTCTTCCCGGCTTGTCTCGGTCCGGTGACCAGGAGCGCGGGAAACATCCTTTCGGTTCTGTGTATGCTTTTTTCCAAATGGCGATGTATGTACATTCATCCGCTCCATGGCTAATTTAATATCTAATGTTAATATAGCCAGCATTTGGGGATTAAGCAATCCGCGGCCCCGCCCCGTCTTCCATTTGCGGAATTACGTTTTTCCCGTTAAAATTGCGGTAACAGAAATTTTGCGGTGCATCCCTATCGCCAAGGAGTCCGCCGTATGAAACCCTTTCGCAAAAACACAGCCCTTCTCGCCGCGCTTGCGGCTATGCTGTTTTTCGCGGCCGCCGCGGAGAACGCGGCCGCCCAGCAGCGGCGTTTCGCCCTGGTGGTCGGCAACGGCGCCTACGCCGAGCTGCCGCGGCTCAGGAACCCGGTCAACGACGCCCGGGACATGAGCGCGGCCCTCTTGGACCTGGGCTTCCGCGTGGAAACCCTGACGGACGCGGGCCTGGGCGCGATGGAGGACGCGGTGACGCGGCTGGGAAGCCTCCTCGCGGCCGCCCCCGACGCGGTGGGGCTTTTTTTCTACGCCGGGCACGGGGTCCAGTCCGGCGGGGCCAATTACCTCATCCCGGCGGACGCCCGCATCACGAACGAGGCGTTCCTGAAGCAGAAGGCCCTTGCGGTGCAGGCGGTGCTGGACACCCTGCAGAACGCCCGGAACGAGAACGGTGTCAACATCGTCATCCTGGACGCCTGCCGTGACAACCCCTTCGCGTGGTCCCGGTCCGGCACAAGGGGCCTGAGCGTCGTGGGAAGCCAGCCGCCGGGGAGCATCGTCGCCTACGCCACCAGCGCCGGGAGCGCCGCGCAGGACGGGGAGGGGAGGAACGGTGTCTTCACGAAGGCCCTCCTCGGGAACCTGAAGACCCCGGGGGTGGAGGTGAAGGACGTATTCAACCGCACCGGGGCGGCGGTGAAGGAAGCGACGCGGGGCCGCCAGATCCCGGCGGTGTACAACCAGTTTTTCGGCAGCATGTACCTTGCGGGAGCGGCAGCACAGCCCGCGCCGCAGGCCCCGGCGGCGGCCCCGGGCTTCACCGTGCGGCGGCTGTACGGCTCCCTGGCGGTGACCTCCGAGACGGCGGGAAAACTCTACCTTGACGGCACATTGATGGGCGATCTTCCGGCGGGGAGCCGGGCTGACCTGACGCGGATCGAGGCGGGGCGGCGGAACCTGGAGATGCGCTAC
>CAZGUL010000522.1:314-1942 GCA_964529055.1 uncultured Spirochaetaceae bacterium | reverse complement strand
GAAGGCATGATATTGAGAGGCGCAACCATGGGTTTCATAACAAAAAGCTTGCCGTTTCACATTCAGGTTTATGAGAACCTCAAAGAGAGGATACTTCAGGGAAGGCTTTCAGGCGGAACCAAGATCCTCGAAAGCAAACTGGCTGTAGACCTTGATGTGAGCCGCAGTCCCATCCGCGAGGCGATCCGGATGCTCCAAAATGACGAACTCATTATCGAGACGGAATCGGGCTTGATGGTAAACCCCATGCGATTTGAAGACACAATAGAGGTATATGAATGCAGGATGCTGCTTGAGCCCTTCGCGGCGAAACTGACGGCGAGAAAGATCAGCGAAGCGGGAATTTCCGAGTTGAAATCCTGCATCGAAAAAGCGGTAAAGTACCATCAGGCGAATCAGGAAAAAAATTATAGAGAAATCATCGAATGCAACTCGCGATTCCATCAGATAATAAATGAATCCTGCGGTCATAACAGATTGAAATTCTATATCAAGAAAAACAACGCTCTCGCGATGCTGTCGCGGGCAAATGAATTTTTTCAGTTCCGTAGAGAAGCGGATTACATAGACGAACATGTGGGGATTATGGATGCAATCAGCAACCGTGATTCCGATCAGGCCGAAGCGAGGATGAAAGAACACATAACCCATGATCTCGATTTTTATATAAAAAGTTATAAGAGATTACGAGAAGGCCTCTGAGCCGGCCGTTCTTGCAACGCCGGCGCGGAACGGCTATTATCCTGAATCATGATCGACCTGAAATTCCTCAAGGACAATCTCCCCGCGGTGGAGCTCAATATCAGAAACCGCAACATGCAGGCCGACGCCGCCCTGGTGGCCCGGCTGTACGACGAGCGCAACGCGCTGATCCAGGAACTCGACCTTCTGCGGACACGGCGCAACGAGAACGCGGCGCGGATGAAGAGCAAGCTCGATCCCGAGATCCGGGTTGCCCTCATCGAGGAAGGAAAGCGCCTCAAGGAAAAAATCGCCGCGGAAGAAGAGAAACTGGAAATCAAGGAAAAGGCCCTCCTCGCGGAGGCCGCGAAAATTCCGAACATGGCGCACCCCGCGGCGCCGGTGGGGAAGGAAGACAAGGACAACACGGAGATCAAACGGGTCGGAAAGGTCCCGGAGTTCTCCTTCAAGCCCCGGGACCACGTGGAACTGGGCGAAAAGCTCGATCTCATCGATTTCGACACCGCGACGAAGGTGTCGGGCACGAAGTTCTACTACCTGAAGAACGAGGCGGTTTTTCTCGAGCTCGCGCTGACCCGCTACGCTCTGGACATTCTGGCGCGGCACGGCTTTACCCCGGTCATCACCCCCGACGTCGCGAAAGAGGAGATCGTCGAGGGCATCGGTTTCAATCCCCGGGGGGAGGAAAGCAACATCTACACCATCGAGGGCACCGGGACCTGCCTGGTCGGTACGGCGGAAATCACGCTGGGCGGTTATCATGCCGGCCTGATCGTGGACAGGGAAAAGCTGCCGATCAGGATGGCGGGCCTGTCGCACTGCTTCCGGCGGGAGGCGGGCGCCGCGGGCCAGTTCTCCAAGGGCCTGTACCGGGTGCATCAGTTCTCCAAGGTGGAAATGTTCGTGTACTGCGTTCCCGAGGAATC
>CAZGUL010000522.1:0-304 GCA_964529055.1 uncultured Spirochaetaceae bacterium | reverse complement strand
GGCGACCTGGGCGCCCCGGCGTACCGCAAATTCGACATCGAAGCCTGGATGCCGGGCCGGGGCGAGGCGGGCGAGTGGGGCGAGGTGACCAGCACGTCGAACTGCACCGATTACCAGTCACGGCGGCTCGGCGTCCGGTACAAGGACGAGGGGAAAAACCGTTTCGTCCACATGCTGAACGGGACCGCCATCGCGCTCTCCCGGGGCATCATCGCCGTCCTCGAAAACTTCCAGCAGGCCGACGGCTCCGTGCGGATTCCGCCGCGGCTCGTGCCGTACACGGGGTTCGACCGCATCGGGCCCC
>CAZGUL010000521.1:0-1946 GCA_964529055.1 uncultured Spirochaetaceae bacterium | reverse complement strand
GGGTTTCCGATCAGCAGAATAATCTCAAAACATATCCCAATCCGGTCTACCTGTACCGCGTCGATCCGGATACGGGAAAGACGATCGTGGAACGATATTTCGCCGCTTCGGTGTGGATGGGCGGCGACATGACCATCGCCGGCGACTGTCTTCTCGTCACCGACATGCGGGGCCAGTTCCATTTCGTGGACCGGAAGACCCTTTTCTGCGTCGAAGACGACAGCAATAAGAAGGGGGTCAAGATGGGGTACTTTGCCTCGTCGTTTTACGCCTATCTCAATTGGTGCTGGGGCTATGCGACCCCGGCGGTGGCGGACGGCAGGCTTTTTTTTACCAACACCAATCCTTACAATTACATGCTGAAGGATGAATGGGGTTGGGATCGGATCGAGCAGAAGAAGACCCTGGCGTTGATCGCCGACATCGAGACTGCCGGGATTCTTTTGGAGGACGTCTGGAGACATGAGGGCTATTTCGAGGACTACGTCATCGCATCCCCCGTCGTGTCCGGTGACTTTCTTCTGATTGCGCCCTCGAACATGTACTGGAGTCAAGGGCCGGCGCTTTGGGCCCTGCAAAGGGAAAACGGCGGCCACCACGGCACGGGCGACTCCTGGTATCGCAAGTGGCAGCGGAAACTGTGGACGGAAGGGGATAGAAAGATAGACGGAGCACTCGCCCCGATCTATGCGACTCCGGCGGTACGGGACGGGATCATCTACGTCGGGGACGCCATAGGGAGCGTCTGGGCGTTGGAACTCCTTACGGGGCGTAAGATCTGGAGCAAACCATTTTTCACGCCTCCTCCCTCTTTAACCGGGCATGATTGCGGGGACCGCCCGGACGATTCCGTGGAACCGGGTGTCGGCGACAGGTACGGCGATCCGCCGCTTTACGTCCATCCCTGGTTCGATCCTGACATGGGAGCCACCGCCGGCATGTCCCTGTGGGAGGACACCCTTTTCTTCGGAAGCCTGGATAAGCACGTGTATGCCGTCGACATCGCCACCGGCAGGCTTCGATGGAAAACGAACCTGAATTTCGGAATCACGTCGGACATCGTCGTATACGACGGGGTGGTTTATACCGTGACCACGGGATTGGGAAAGGAACCCGGGGAATCCGGCCCTGACAATGTCTTCGCCATCGACGGCACGACGGGTGAAATTCTCTGGGGGACGATGCTTCCCGGGCGGATGGGCGCTCCTTTCGAATCCCCTCTCGTCTTCAATCACCGGCTTTACATTCCCATGAAAGGGGAACTTTTCGTTCTCGGCGACATCCCCCGGGTCGAAGCTTCCGCCTTATCCTTCGTCCTTCCGCCGCCGTCGCGGAAGGTCGCGACCACCGAGGCGGTGTGCATCATGGGCCAATACCTGTCCCCGATCACGGACGTCACCGTCGCCCGGAAGGACGGCGGCCCGTCCGCGATCGAAGCGACGGATATCCTCGTCGAGGAGTCGTCCGTTCGCTTCGACATGGTGATGCCGAGCGATACCGCGGGAGGGGAGCACATCATCAGGCTGCATTACGGCCAGGACCGGCCGCAGACGGTGGAGGTCCCCATGAGGATCGTCGTCGCGAGACCCCCGGCGCCCCACCCGTGACCTTTGACGCCCAGCGGTTCCACGGGTTCCCCCCCGAGGTCCCCTTGATCGACCCGGAGGGTGCCCGGACGGCGGGGTGCATGGTGCCGGAATGGGAAAGGAGGCCGCCCGGCCCTGAACGAGCGGGGGATGATCGTCCTTGCGGTCCGAATCGCAGCGGCCTGTGTTCTCCGGATGCGGCGCCGGCAGGCCTGACGTGAAAAATACACAAGGGAGGAAACAGTCCTTATGGAATGCATTCGGCACGGAAGAACTGATGAAAGAGAAAAGGGGCGGGGGACACAACCCCCGGCGGTTTGCGGCCGGGTGGTGCTGATCCTTGCCGTCGTGTTGTTCGTC
>CAZGUL010000520.1:0-1959 GCA_964529055.1 uncultured Spirochaetaceae bacterium | reverse complement strand
ACGGCGGGAAGAACCGCGAAATTCCCGGAAGTCCGGAGGCGCCGCTTCCGGACTTTTTTTTCAGCTCCGCCGCACGTTTTTTCTCACGTCTATGACCACAGCGACCACGATGATCAGGGCCCGCATGACCTGCTGGAAGTCCGCGGACACGTTCAGGATGTCGAGGCCGTTCTTCATGACTCCGATGATCAGCGCCCCCACCAGCGCCCCTCCCGCGCTGCCGATTCCCCCGGAAAGGCTTGTGCCGCCGATGACGGACGCCGCGATGGCGTCGAGCTCGTATCCCATTCCCAGGCCTGGCTGGCCCGAGCCGATACGGGCGGTCAGAACGATGGCCGACACGGCGCTCAGAAACCCGGCATACATGAATACGAGAACCAGATACCGTTTCGTGTTGATGCCCGACACGATCGCGGCCTGCATGTTGCTGCCCAGGGCGTAGGTGTATCTGCCCCACAGCGTGTGCCTCAGGATCACGTGGGTCGCCGCAACGCATGCCAGAAGAATCCAGGCCGGATTCGGGATGCCGAACGAGGAGCCCTGGCCGATCCACTCGAAGGCCGGGATGAGACTGCCCCGGGGCCGGCCTTCGGAGTAGATGAACGCCCAGCCCCTCGCAAAGGTCATCATGCCGAGGGTGGCCACGAAGGCCGGAATCTGGAGACGGGCTACGAGTATCCCGTTCAGGAAACCGGCGGCGACACCGACGAGGAGTCCGATCGCAATGACTGCGGGAATCGGCCACGGCGATCCGCCCTTGAAGAGCCGGTCCGCCGCGTCCGGAGCCTGCAGCAGACTCGCGGTTATGACCGACACGATGGCCAGCACAGCTCCCGAAGAAAGGTCGATGCCGGACGTGATGATGACCATCGTCACGCCGAGGGAAATGATGCCGATGACGCTGATCTGCCGAAGCACGTTGAGCAGGTTGGTAATCCGAAGGAACACCCCTCCGGACAGCACCGTGATGACGATAACGAGCCCGATGAGGATGAAGACTATGCTGTACTTCCTAATCAGCGTGGATACCGTGAGTTTCTCTTCCTGAAGCGCCGCGCTTTGCTCGATCACCGCACACCTCCGATTTCAGGAAAAATGACCCTCTTGGAACGTCGAAAGGGGTTCGCCGGTCGCCATGTGGAGAATTTTTTCCGGCGTCGCCTCGCTGCCGGAAACCTCCCCGACCTTCCTGCCCTCGTGCATGACCAGTATCCTGTCGGCCATCGCGAGGATTTCCGGCATTTCCGAAGAGACCAGTATGATGGCCTTGCCTTCCGCGGCGAGTTTCGACATGAGCCGGTAGATTTCGGCCTTCGCTCCGACGTCGATTCCGCGTGTCGGCTCGTCCATGATCAGGACGTCGGGGACGGTGGCCAGCCAGCGGGAGACGAGGACCTTCTGCTGGTTGCCGCCGGAGAGATACATGACGAGCTGTTCCAGGCTCGGGGTCTTGATGCTGAGCTTCGCGAGGGCGTCGCGGCAGATGCGCCGTTCCTCGGCGTGGTTCAGGAAAACGCCCTTAAGGCAGTTCTTGATGCTGGCGATCGTGATGTTGTCCCTCACCGAAAGGTTCAGGTACAGTCCGCTCCTTTTCCGGTCTTCGGTCAGGAAAGCGATTCCGTTCCTGATCGCGTCGAGAGGACTTCGGATGACCGCGGGTTTTCCCCGGATTTTCAGGGTGCCCGCCTGCTTTGGAGCGATCCCGAAAAGAGACTCCATGACCTCCGTACGACCCGCGCCGACGAGTCCGGAGAAGCCGAGAATCTCCCCCCGCCGGACGGAAAAACTCACGTTTTCGAAGTACCCTTTCCGGGTGAGTCCCGCCACTTCGAGAACCGGCTCTCCGATGGTCGTCGCTTCCTTGTGATAGTACTGGTCGATGGAACGGCCCACCATCATCTTGATCAGGGTTTCCCTGTTCGTTTCCCCGGTCTTCATGGTTCCCACGAGTTCCCCGTC
>CAZGUL010000519.1:0-1979 GCA_964529055.1 uncultured Spirochaetaceae bacterium | reverse complement strand
CGAAGTCGCGGACATCAGGCTCAACGAGATCGACATGGCCCTGTTGGGATGGGTGTTCGTCAACGCAGCCTTATACAGTCTCCGGGAAATGAGCGTGGCGGCCCTGATCAACCGCCTCGGCTTCGTGTACGACGCGGTCGGGTTCTATTTCTTCTTCCGAGCCCTGGTGCGGTGCAAGGAAGACTGTCTGATCCTGATCAAGGCCCTTGCTCTGCTGGCAATCCCGCTGGCCTGCCTGATGGTCCTGGAGAAGGCGACGGGGAAAAACCCGTTTCACTATTTCGGCGGCGTGCCGGAATTCGTCCCGGAGCGCGAAGGGAGACTTCGTTGCCAGGGGCCGTTCCGGCATCCCATCCTGGCGGGGACCTTCGGCGCCGTTGCCGTTCCCCTCTGCGTGGGATTGTGGACGGAAGGCAAAGACCGGGTGGCCGCCGTCGCGGCCGCCGTCGCATCGACGGTCATGGTGGTGACCTCGGCGTCGAGCGGGCCCGTTCTGGCGTACATCGCGGCCATCGTTGTGCTGCCCCTGTGGGTGTTGCGGGGCTATCTGCGCGAGCTGCGATGGGCTGCCGTCGCCGCCGTCGTTGCGTTGCATTTCGTCATGAAGGCCCCCGTGTGGTACATCTTCGACCGAATCAGCGATTTCCTGGGGGGAACGGGATGGCACCGGTCGGAGTTGATCGACCAGGCGATCACGAGGATAGACGAGTGGTGGCTTCTGGGAACCAGCCAGACCAGCCATTGGATGCCCTATAAATTGCGCCTCTTCGACGCGGCGGACATCACCAACCAGTATATTGCCCACGGGCTCGACGGCGGACTCGCAACGATGGTCCTGTTTATCGCGGTCATCGCGTTGTGCTTCAGGCGGGTCGGCCTTGCCGTGCGGGCAGCGGACACGACGGAGGAGGAATCCCCGGCGGAGGGATTTTCGGCGGAAGAAGCGCCGGAGGAGGAACCGGCCGGCACGATTCCGCATTACCTGCCCTGGGCGCTGGGGTCGGCCTTGTTTGTCCATGTTGTCTCGTTTGTCTCCGTGGTGTATTTTGACCAGATGGTGGTCTATTGGTACATGCTCCTGGCCATGATCGCCTGCCTGCCGACAGGGAGGGAAGACGACCGGTGGAGTGCGGGCGTTGTCGACCGTGAAAGAATGGACGGGATGGAGTAACAGACATCCGGCAGGGACCGCGACGGGGGCAGGGTCTCTTCCGCCACATCGTACAGGAGGTGAGAAATGAAACCCGTGATGAAGTTCAGCCGGCTGTTCATCTGTCTCGCCGCGTGCGCGGGCGCTCTGATCATCCCGTGTCCCGACGTCTTTGCGGCCGCCTACTACGTCAGCACATCCGGCAGCGACATCGGCGACGGCAGCGCGACCTCTCCGTGGAAAACGATACAAAAATGCGCCAACTCGATCAACGGCGGCGACACCTGCGTCATTCGGGACGGGGCGTATCCCGAAACCATCTCCGCAACCCGATCCGGCACGGACGGCAAGCTGCTGGTCATCAAGGCCGAGAACGCGCGACAGGCGACCGTCCACGGAACCATGGCCCTTTCGGGCCGATACATCCGGATCGAGGGGTTCAAGATGGTCCCCCCCGCGGGGCAGAATCTGACCGTAGCGATTACCGGGGACTACAATCAGGTCGCGAACTGCGCTTTCGACACCCCGTCCGGCACCCCCGCGCGCAACAGCACGGCACTCCATGTCGGGGGCCGTTACAACCGGGTCGAGGGGAACTACGTGCAGGGAACCTGCTTCGGCATCACCCTGGTCGGCGAATACAACACGATCGAGCGCAACGAGGTGACACGCCTGAAACTCGTCGGGGAATGCGGCGATGTCGATTACATGCGGTTTTTCGGGAAGGGCCACGTGATCCGGAGCAACAGCTTCTATGGCATCCTCCGGAGCGAGGTGAACGGCGCCCATGTCGACTGCTTCCAGACCTTCGACAACAACGGGCCCGAGT
>CAZGUL010000518.1:0-1981 GCA_964529055.1 uncultured Spirochaetaceae bacterium | reverse complement strand
CGGCGAGGATGTCCGGGAACACGGCAACTCCTTCGGCGTCCTGTCGGGGCTCTACGAATCGGTCCCGCGGCACCGGCTTTTCAACGCGGCGATCGCCGAGTCCTCGATAATAAGCGCGGCGGTGGGATACGCCATGATGGGCGGCCGGGCCGTTCCGGAAATCATGTGGTGCGATTTTCTCGGCCGCTGCGCCGACGAGCTTTTCAACCAGCTCGCCAAGTGGCAGGGCATGAGCGCCGGCATCCTCAGGATGCCCTGCGTCGTCCGCGTCTCCGTCGGCGCGTTCTACGGGGCCCAGCACTCCCAGGACTGGAGCTCCCTGGCGGCCCACATCCCGGGTCTGAAGATCGTCTATCCCGCGTCCCCCTACGACGCGAAGGGGCTCCTGAATTCCGCGCTCGCCTCGTCGGACCCGGTGATGTTCTTCGAAAGCCAGAAACTGTACGACATGGGCGAGATGTTCGCCCGGGACGGGGTTCCCGCCGGCTACTACGAGGTCCCCATCGGAAAGTGCGACGTCAAGCGGCCCGGATCGGACCTGACCATCCTGAGCGTCGGGCCCACCCTGTATCCCGCGCTGGACGCAGCGGCGGAATTGAAGGAAAAATGGAACCTCGAGGCGGAGGTGATCGACGCCCGGACCCTCGTCCCCTTCGATTACGACACGGTCCTCGCGTCGGTCGGAAAGACCGGTCGGATCGTCATCGTACATGACGCCTGTGAACGGGGGGGCTACGTGAAAACCCTGGCGGCGAACATCGCCGAATTCGCCTTCGACGACCTGGACGCGCCGCCGGTGTCCCTCGGCTCGCACAACTGGGTGTCCCCGTGCCCGGAACTGGAAAAATTCTTCTTCCCGTCGAAGGACATGATCCTGGACGCGATCCACGAGCGGATCAAACCCCTCGCGGGCCGCACTCCCGTTTTCAACCTCAGCCTCGGCGAGAAACTCCGGCACGAGCGGCTGGGGATATAAGGAGCAGCTATCATGGCCGTATTGGTCCGCATGCCCCAGAAGGGGCTGACCGAGGAAAGCGCCCTTCTCAGCAAATGGTACGTGAAAAAGGGCGACACCGTGAAGGAAGGGCAGTATCTCTTCGCCCTGGAGACGGGAAAGGCGACCTTCGACGTGGAGGCGGAAACTTCGGGCACCGTTCTGGAACTCTTCGGAAACGAGGGCGACGAAATAGCCGTGAAGGCCGTTGTCTGCGTCATCGGCGCGCCCGGCGAAACGTACGCTCCGGACGCGGCGCCCGGTAAACCCGCGGACTCCCGGTCCGGCGGGGCCCTGGCGGCCGTTCCGGCTCCGCAGGCAGCCGCGGGCGCGGCGGCAGATTCCCCAGCGGCGGCTGCAGGGGCGGGCGCCCCCGCTTCCGGCGGCGGGATCAGGGTCTCTCCCCGGGCGAGGAGGCTCGCGGAACGGGAAAACCTCTCCCTGGAGGGAATCGACGGGACCGGCCCCGGCGGCAGGATCATCGAGGACGACGTGAAGGCGGCCCTGAAAGCCGGAGCCCGGTCCGCGGCATTGCCCGCGGAGACGACGTCCGCGGCGGCTCCCCCGGCGGGGGACCATCCGCCTGCGGCGGGGGAGGGCGGGTACACCGCGGTTCCGAACGACAGGATGCGGAAAACCATCGCCGCGAACATGCTGAAATCCCTCCAGGGCACCGCCCAGTTCACGATGACCGCGGGTTTCGACGCCTCCGAGCTTCTGGACTACCGGGAACGGTACAACGCCGCGGCCGATCCCTCCCTGAAACTCAGCATCAACGACCTCATCCTTTTCGCCGTGTCCCGGGTCATCCTGGACTTTCCGTTCATGAACGCCCATTACTTCGACGCCGAGACCCGCCATTTCGTCCACGCGTCCATCGGAGTTGCGGTGGACACCCCCCGGGGCCTCCTGGTGCCGGTGGTGAGGAATGCCGACGAGCTTTCGCTGGCGGAAATTTCCACCCGGGTAAGGGCCCTCGCGGCCCGG
>CAZGUL010000517.1:0-1989 GCA_964529055.1 uncultured Spirochaetaceae bacterium | reverse complement strand
AAATCGGGCAAGCTTCTCGCGATAACCGTGGATCATTCCATCGCCCGGGGGATCCAGACAGGGCTTGTTCCGATTCAGAAAACCATCGACAGAATCGTCGAGGGGGCCCCGGACGCGATAACCATGCACAAGGGCATCGCCGAACAGTGCTTCGGGCCCCACGCGGGAAAGATCGCACTCATCCTGAAGTGCTCCAGCTTTTCCCCGTACCAGCCGGGGTTCGACACCTGGGTGACCGACGTGGAGGAGGCGGTGCGGATGGGGGCGGAGGCAGCCTCCATGGGCTGCATCCTCGGCGGACCGGAACAGCCGGAGCAGCTCCGACAGCTTGGTCTGATGGCGAAGCAGGCCGCTTCCTTCGGCATGCCCCTGGTGGCCCACATCTATCCCCGGGGGAGCTTCATCGAGAAGAAGGACCAGTACACGTGGAAGAACGTGGCCTACGCGGTGCGGGCCGGGGCTGAACTCGGCGTCGACGTCATCAAAACCAACTACACCGGTTCGCCGGACACCTTCGCGAAGGTGGTCGAGGCCTGCCCGGCCCGGGTCGTCGTGGCCGGCGGCGAAGTGGGCAACAGGATCGAGGATTACCTCAGGATGACCCGGGACCTCATGGACGTCGGCGCCGCGGGAGTCACCTACGGCCGTTTCGTCTGGGAGTACGAGCACATCCCGGAACTGATCAAAGCTCTGAAATTCATCATTCACGACAACGGGTCGTTTTCCGACGCGGTGAAGCTGCTGGACGATCTGGTGAAGTCCAAAAAGTGACATGAAGACCTCCGCTCCCGACGATCTTCTCGTCGGCATCGACATCGGCACGGGGAGCGTGAAGGCGGCCCTGATGGAGGTCTCCGGCCGCATGATCGGGGTCGAAAAAATGGACCACCGGATCGAAACCCCGCGGGAAGGTTGGGCGGAGGTCCCCGTCGGGGAAATCTGGGAGAACTGCACGGCCGCGGTGCGCCGGCTCCTCCGCAACGCCGCGGCGCCGGCGGGAAAGATCCGGGGCATGGGGATGAGCTGCCTGTGCCCCGGCCTCACCCCCATCGACGCGGACGGCCGGCCGCTTGCGAATTCGATCATCTACATGGACGGCCGCAGCCTGGAGGAGGCGGAGATTATCCGGTCCCGTATCGGCGAGGAGACCTTTTCCGCGATTTCCGGCAACATGCTCATGCCCGGGGCCACATCGGCGACGAGCATTCTCTGGTTCCGCGGCCGGCGGCCGGAGGTCCATCGCAAAACGGTCTGCTACGGTCACATCAACACGTTTTTCGGAAGGAAGCTCACCGGAAAATTCGGCATCGACTACTCCAACGCGTCGTACACCGGGCTGTTCGAAACCGGCGGAGGCCTCCGCTGGTCGCCCCGGATACTGGAAGGTCTGGACCTGGACGCGGGGATCCTGCCGGAGCTCGTCCCGTCCTGGAAATCCCTGGGCGGCCTTTCGGATCCCGACTTCATCGACGCGGGAATTCCCCCGGGCATCCCGGTGGCCATGGGCGGCGGCGACACCGCCTGCTCGGCCCTTGCCGTTGACGTCATCGAGCACAACGGGGTTTTCGAGAGCGCGGGGACAACCAACGTCATCACCGTCTGCTCGGAAAAACCCGTGTTCGATCTGCGTTTCATGAACCGCTGTCACGTCGTACCGGGAAGGTGGCTGTACCACGGCGCCATGTCCTCCACGGGCGCCGCGGTCCGCTGGCTGCGGGACGAGGTTTTCGGCATGCGGGACGACCCGGAGTACACCCGCATCTCCGCGATGGCCGAGGCGGCGGCACCCGACGGGCCCTGCCCGGTTTTTCTGCCCTACATGGCCGGCGAAAGGAGCCCCGTCTGGGACCCCCTGGCCCGGGGCGTGTTTTTCGGCCTGGGTCTCCACACCCGGCGGGAACAGATGGTGCGCGCCCTGTTCGAGGCCTGCGCGTTCGGAAACCGGCAGCTCCTGGACATCGCCGCGGGAATGATCGGCGGCGGTATCGG
>CAZGUL010000516.1:0-1995 GCA_964529055.1 uncultured Spirochaetaceae bacterium | reverse complement strand
CGGAGGCGCCTTTTTTTAATGTGAGGCCTTTTCAGGCCGATTTCGCCGCCGGCCGGACGAGAGTCCTGATCCTGGCGATCAGAGCGTTGAACCATTTTGTGCGGCTGACGATGACGAAAACCGTCACGATGAAGAGCCCGAGACAGATGGGGCGGGTGAAAAACGGCGTGAGGTCACCGTTGGACAGGACAAGAGACCTGCGGAGGTTCTTGTCCAGCATGTCCCCCAGGATTATTCCCAGCACCAGGGGCGCCATGGGGTACTCCATTTCACGGAGAAGGAAACCGAGGATGCCGAAGACGATCATCACGCCCACGTCGAAAAGCCTCGCCTGTATCGCGAAGGACCCGACGACGCAGAGCACGAAAATGATGGGCATGAGCTTCTGCCGGGGAATGGCGAGAACTTTGACGAGGCTCCGCACCATCGAGAGCCCGAGGATCATCATCGCGGTCGTGGAAAGGAGGACCATCGCGACGACTTCGTAGATGAAGTTGGGAAACTCCACCATGATGAGCGGGCCGGGGCGGACGCCGTGGATCAGCATGGCGCCGAGAAGGACCGCCGCCGGCGCGGAGCCCGGTATCGCGAGGGTGAGGACGGGAATGATGGCGCCGGGAACGCAGGCGTTGTTTCCCGTTTCCGAGGCCAGGAGCCCTTCGATGCTTCCTTTGCCGAATTCCTCCCGTTCCGCGGGTTTTGCGGACCTCTTGGCCATGTCGTACGACACCCAGGCGGCGATGTCCTCGCCCACGCCAGGGACCGCCCCGATAAAGGTTCCTATCAGGCCGGATCGGACGATGGTCTTCCAGTATTTCGTTATGTCCTTCAGCCTCGGGATGACCCGTTCGATCTTCGTGTTGACCACCTCGAATTTGGTAAACCGCATGACGGTTATTATTTCGGCCAGCCCGAAGGCGCCGACCATGGCGGGGATGAGGGTTATGCCGCCCGACAGGTTGGTTGTGCCGAACGAGTACCGCACGTACGCGTGAATACCCTCCATGCCGATCATGGCCACGAACAGGCCGAGAAAACCGGCGATCCAGCCTTTCAGCGGGTCCTTGGGCGCGGTGAGGTTCCCGCAGATGACGATGCCGAAAATGGCGAACCAGAAAAACTCGAAGGACTGGAAGCTGAGCGCCACGGACCCGATGAGAGGCGCGAATATCAGCATCGCCAGCATGCCGATAAGGGATCCGAGAAAGGAACCCGTCGTGGCGATGCCGATTGCCTTTCCCGCAAGCCCTTTTTTCGCCAGGGGGAACCCGTCGACGGTGGTGGCGGCGTTCGCCGGAGTGCCGGGTATGTTCAGGAGGATCGCGCTGCGGCTTCCTCCGTAGATGGCGCCGATATACATGCAGATAAGGATGAGGATGGCGTTGTTGGCGGCCATGTGGAAGGTCAAGGTCGTGAGCAAGGCCACTCCCATGGTCGCGGTAAGGCCGGGAAGCATGCCGATGATGATGCCCAGCTGGGTCGCCCACAGCGCGTCGAAGACGCTCCGGAAGCCGACGATTTCCGTCAGGGCCCGGCCGAATAATTGTAATCCTTCAAACATCTGAAATCTCCCTAGGGAAGGTTGACGAGGAAAATGTATTGAAAAACGCCGGTTACCACCACAGCGGTGCATGCGGACAGGAGCGCGGCGAAGACGATTTTCCTTGTCTGGGATTTGACTGATTTCTTCACGTCATATTCGAAGTAAAGAATGAACACGAATACGAACACGAAAGTCGTAAGGGGGAACATGACTTTCCCCAGCGAAACGGCGTAGAGAACGCAGAAAAGGATCGTCATGCCCATTCTGCGGGTGCTTTCCTCTTTGAAAAAACCGCCCGCGATGTCCTTTGAAACCTTCAGGTCCATTTTTGAACGACGCATTGCGCGGCCGAGCATTATGGCGCTGAGCAGCGTGATTATGGAGCCGAGAAAAGCGGGCACGAGCCCCGGAGCGGAGTAGGGGCTCTGGCCCCGGGCTGTCACGGAGGGCAT
>CAZGUL010000515.1:1044-2006 GCA_964529055.1 uncultured Spirochaetaceae bacterium | reverse complement strand
CGTGGAAAAACCGGCGACGTACTGGGCCCGGGTTTTCGCGGAAGCAAAGTTCGCGGATGTATCCCGGGAGGAAGGAAACTGGAGATTCCTTTCGTCCCTCACCAAGGAGATGCTTGAGGCAATATTCGACCAGATAGCGGGACACGGCGAAATCGATAGTCTTCCGGAGGGAATCGTACGAGCAGGCGCCCAGCATGTGGCAAAAGGCCTGAAATTATCGGAAAAGCACTTTAAGAAGATCATAGATCAGATTCGCTACGACGCGGCCTGGTACAGAGAACATTTTGCCAAGATCCTCGGGGATGAGGACGAGATCATTCTGCTTCAAAGGGAGGCGGAGAAGAATCCGGACGGAACGGAACTTGAACGCCTGAAAAAAGAACTCCGGGAGGAAAAACGTTCGAAGGAACGACTGAAAAAGACTTTCGAGAATATCCAGCATGAGCTGGACCTCACGAATCGAACGCTTCGGGAATTTGAAAGAGAAACAGCGCGGCTCGGGGAAACTCTTGAATCGGCGCGGGCGGAAAGTGAGCTTTTAGAAAAAGGCCTCAAGAAAGAAGCCCGCATCGCTCTGAAGGACGCCCGGGCCGAGGCGAATGCACTGAAGGTTTTCGCAAAAAAACAGGAACGAGATCGGCTGCGCGAACTTTCCCGGGAAAAAGCCTATGTGCTACGGCTCATAAAGGATATTACCAGAAAACCCGGGCCGACGATCGATGCCGATTATGTGGATAAAATCCTTGCCGTTCAATCACGGTATGAAGTGAAGACCTCCCGTGCGGGCGCCGCGTACCGGCAAGGACTCTCTGAGCTTCGGGACTCGATCAACGATGCGGCGATGAGGATTTTCATCGACAAACAACTGTCGGTACGAAATCTGAAAAAAATGACGATCGAGGAGCTCGAAGCTGTTCATGAAGAAATTCAGTCGCTCTTTTTCCTCGGCCGCGAAGTCCTGC
>CAZGUL010000515.1:0-1034 GCA_964529055.1 uncultured Spirochaetaceae bacterium | reverse complement strand
AGCGGAACGCATGGAGGGAGGCTGCCGAAGAGGCGGTGAGATCTTCCGGTAAAACTGCTCCCATCCTTCCCGCCGGATCCCGGGAACAGCGAGAAAGGAGGGAAAGAGGTTCCCATGTTCGGGATGTGGAACTCAAATTCATGCATCCCCTGCATGTCATGGAAAGACTCGACGGAAAAGAAAACGGAATCATAAAAAACCTTTTATGGGACATGGCCCAGGGGAAATACAACGAGAAGATGCGATCCATGGACAAGCGAACGGACCATGTCGTTAACCTCATGAAAGAACTCGGACTCACGGTGAGCCCTCTCGCACTTCGCCGGGACACGTACTTGTACAGGCAGATAAGCTCCGGGGGAGTGAGCTTCACCGCCTCGGATGTGATGTTCATGTACCTCGGCGTGAGAAATGGCCGTACGGATTTGGCTCTTGAGTTCGGGAACTTCCGCGGTGCGGGAAATGCGCGAGAGGTCATGAACGACCTTATCGGGCAGCTTTCTCCTGAAGAGAAGACTCTCGCTGAAGCGATCGCCATGGACTTTGAGGAGAATTTCTCCCGTCTCGATCGGGCGGCACGGGAAGTGGAAAATAAACGGGTCATGCAGGAGCAAAATTATCTCCCCATGGCAAGAACGGAGTTTTCCTACGAATCCATTCAGGAGGCCGCTCTTGATGAGTTTGTCAGGGCCGGCGGATATGGCGTCCAGACCGCCCGGAGCGGATTCCTCGAGTCCCGTGTCGATATCGGGAAAAAACATCAGACCCCGATCCGCCTGGATCTGATCGGAACATACCTCTCGGCCGTTGAGCAGCAGGAGCATTACATCGCGTATCAGGGGCTCGTGAAGGACCTTAACTCGGTTTTTCTGGGCCGGGAAGCCCGGGGGCTCCGTGATGTCGTTGAGAGAACTTTCGGGGCTGAGTACAACGACACTTTGCGGAGCTGGATCATAAGTCTCGCGAACGGAGAGTACCGGGGGGCTTCGGCCGCAGGACACACCTGGCACAAGCTCCGCGGAGACCTCGGGATC
>CAZGUL010000514.1:0-2006 GCA_964529055.1 uncultured Spirochaetaceae bacterium | reverse complement strand
CGAGTTCCTTTCCCATCCGTATGATGGTGCCTCCGAACAGGTCCCCTTCGTTGGGCTTGCCGGGGACTTCCACGTCCCGGAGATAGGACGTCTTCGTTTCAAAAGGAAAGGTCTTTCCCTTTTCGAAGGAATCCTCGACGATGGACGGGGGCAGCTTTACGCCTTTCGCCGCGGCCAGCGCATAGGTTTCCTTCAGGATGTCCCTGACGAGACCGGAGAGCTGCGGGTCGGCGACGACGGCCCCGAAGGGTTTGCCGCTCATCCCCGTCACGAGGGCGTAGGAAGCGATGAACAGGTATTTGATCCACAGGGCGGGAAAAGGATCGTCCTGCCAGTCGAAGGGTATACCGGCGTCGGACATGAGCCGCCGGAGCGGTGCGGGATCGAAATTCCCGTTTCCGGGGTCGTGACCGGCTATGATGTTGCCTTTGCCGCCGCCGTGGGCAACGAATCCCGGTTCCCGGATGCTGGAAGCGATGTAGATGCAGCCGGGAAGAACGATTCCCGTGCGAACCACCCTGCGGATCCTTTCGTGAATGTCGATGCCGTTCAGGAGCGGCAGGATGACCGTGTTTTTTCCCGTAAGCGGAACGATGGCCTCGCAGGCGGCGGTCAGATCGTATCCCTTGACACACAGCAGGACGAGATCCTGCGGGGGAAGGTCCGCTGCGGAGCTGGCGGCCGCATCCGGTCGGACCGTCATTTTTGTTCCGTCCGGCGCCTGATAAGTCAGGCCCTTCGCCCTGATGGCTTCCAGGTGGGCCCCCCGGGCGACGAACCCGACGCTGAGGGACCCGGCGGGCCGGGCGTCACGTGCCTTCACGATGCGGGCGCCCACGTAGCCCCCGATTCCTCCCATGCCGAAGATGCAGATGTTCTTCATGTGTCCTCCGTGCCGATCATTCTAGAAGGTTATCGGCCGGAGGTCAAGGTTTTTCCCCGTGCCTCGATTGATGACGGCCGGGAATTGTTCTATTGTGAAGGGGTGAAAAGGATCGAATCTTCCGACAATCCGCTGGTCAGGCACATCGGCAGGCTGATGCGGGACGGGCGCTATCGCCGGGAGCACGGGGAGTTCGTCGTCGAGGGGTACCGGGTCTTCGATTCCGCGTCCGGCGTCAGGACGGTCGTTCTCCGGGACGGGGCCGCCATGCCTCCCCGGGGAGGAGAGGCGGCTTCCGCGGTCTGCCTGGCGGCGAAGGTTTTCGACGGATTGTCCGACACGAGGACCTCCCAGGGCATACTCGCGATCTGTTCCATTCCCGGTCCCGGCGTCCTTCCTCCGGAGGGGCGGTACGTTTACCTGGACGGGCTGCAGGACCCCGGAAACGTGGGAACCATAATACGGGCCGCGGCGGGTTTCGGTCTCGACGGCGTGGTGTGCGGAAAAGGCACCGCGGACCCGTTCGCGCCGAAGGCCGCCCGCGCGTCCGCCGGCGCCGTTTTCCGGCTGGCCGTGTTGCATGACGGCGGCCCGGAGTTTCTCCGGGGCAGGCGGGCCATCGCCGCGGAAGCCGGCGGTACGCCGCTGCCCGGTTTTGATCCGCCTGGGGATTTCGTTCTCGTCGTCGGAAACGAGGGAGGGGGTATCTCGCCCGAGGCGGTGGGCTTCTGCGCGGAACGGGTCGCCGTCCCGATGCCCGGCGGAACGGAGTCCCTGAATGCCGCGGTGAGCGCCTGCATAGTCCTGTACGCCTTCATCGTGGGAGGAACCGGCCGGGGATAGAGGCGCCGCCTCCGATGCGGACTTCAGCCTTCCGGGTTTCCGCGAGTCCGGGTATGGAATCCCGTCCCCCCGGCCGCTGCACCGAAAGCCCCGCGGCCGCTGATGCAAACGCGAGCGCGGCAGCGAACTCCCGGTCTTCCAGCAGAGCGAAGGCGAAGGCGCCGTGGAAGATGTCCCCCGCCGCGGTGGTGTCCACCGCCCGGGCGGGAAGGGCGGGAACCCTGCGGACCCCGGGGATTGCGCCGGGGTCCGGGGCGAGGTGGTAACAGCCCGCTTCTCC
>CAZGUL010000513.1:0-2032 GCA_964529055.1 uncultured Spirochaetaceae bacterium | reverse complement strand
TTTTTCCCGAAGCTCGAGTCGTTCTGATATATGTGCAGGACGCTCTACGCCGGTATCGCGGTTACCAGGGGGTCCGGCAGGGCCTTGCGGCTTTCGGCATCCGCCACCACGTACGCGTCGTGGAACATGACCCGCATCCTTTCTCTGCTGGCGGACCAGTACTCGATCCCCTTCATGGTGCTGACGGAGCGGAGGATGTTGAAGATCCGCAGACGGAAATCCTCCCGCGCCGCTTCGGCGGGATCGACGGGCACGACGAAGAGGGCTTCCACGAGAACAAGGAGGTCCATCGATTTCATACCCGCAATGATGTCCGCGGCGATCCCCCTGTCCGGCAGAAGCAGCGACGTGAAATCCCGGCCCTGCATGCGGGTTATCTCGCCGTCCGCCCGGAGGTCCTCCGCCTGGGCCGCGGAAAGACCGTACGCGAGGCGGACCTTTTCCGCCAGTTCCGCCGGCAGGGGCCGGGGAGCGGGCTGGGCGGAAAGCCCGTAAGCGAGGGTCAGAAATACGGCCGCGATTGCACAAGAGGATTTCATCATGTATGCTATTATACGAAGCCACCAATGGGGAAGCAAGAGCGCATGAGTACCATCGTCTTTACCGGCGGCGGAACCGGGGGCCACGTCTATCCGGGAATCGCGGTCATCCAGGCCTTGAGGAAAACATGGAGCGGTTCCTTTCTGTGGATCGGCTCGAAGAGCGGCATGGAACGGGCCATCGTGGAGGCCGCCGGCATTCCCTTCGCGGCGATCCCGTCGGGAAAGCTGCGGCGGTATTTTTCCGTCCGCAACGTCCTCGATGTTTTCCGCGTCGCCGGGGGGGTCCTGGCGTCGTTTTTCCTTTTTCTGCGCCGCCGCCCCGTCCTTGTCTTCTCGAAGGGGGGCTACGTCGGCTTTCCGCCGGTTTTCGCCGCCCGGCTTCTCCGGATCCCCGTGGTGGCCCACGAGTCGGACGCGGACCCCGGCCTGGCGACCCTGCTCTCGGCCCCGTTCGCGGACCGGATCCTGGTTCCCTACGAGGAATCGTCACGGCATTTCCCGGCCCGCTTCCGAAGCAGGATAACCGTCACCGGCAACCCGGTGCGTGAGGAAATCGCGGCCGGATCCGCCCGGGAGGGGCTGGAGATCGCCGGCTTCCCGGACGACAGGCCGGTCCTCCTCGTTCTCGGCGGAAGCCAGGGGGCGCGGGAAATCAATTTTCTCGTCCGCGGGGCCCTGGACGAACTGCTCGCCTTCTGCCGGATCGTTCACCAGATGGGGGAGGGGGAATACGAGCCCCTGGACAGGCCCGGCTATTACGCACGGCCGTATTTCACGTCCGAGCTGCCCCATCTGCTCGCGGCGGCCTCCGCCGTCGTTTCCCGGGCGGGGGCGGGCTCCCTGTGGGAGTTCCTCGCCGCCGGGCTTCCCGCCCTGCTCCTGCCGCTGCGCGGCGCCGGCACCCGGGGCGACCAGGTCCGGAACGCGGAGCTGTTCGAGCGGCTCGGCGCGGCGCGGGTCCTCCGGGACGAACCGGTGCGGACGGAGGATTTCGTCGCCGGGGTCCGGCGGCTCCTGGAGCCGGAAACCGCAGCCGGAATGCGGCGGGCCATCCGCGGAATTTCCGCGGGGGGCGCCGCGGAAAGGATCGCCGGCATAGTTATGGAATGCGTCGATAAGGAGGCCTGACATGGCGTGGAACATCCTGGACATCGTTTTCGTCATCATCATCGTCTTTCTCGCGATACGGGGGCTCATCCGCGGGTTCCTGGGGGAAATTTTCTCCGTCGGCTCCGTCGTCGCCGGGCTCGGCGCGGCGGTGTTCTTCTCCTCCGCCCTCGCCGGACCGGTCGAGCGGGCCCTGGGCATTTCCGGATGGGGGCAGATCATCGCCTTTCTCGGCATTTTCGTCGTGGCGTACCTGGTCATGAAGCTCGTCGAGAAGGCCCTGCGGAACGTCGTCGAGGGAGTCAACCTGCAGAACCTGGACAAGGCCTTGGGATTTTTCCTCGGGCTGGTGGAGGGCGCCGTCGTCGCCGGCCTTTTGGTCC
>CAZGUL010000512.1:0-2036 GCA_964529055.1 uncultured Spirochaetaceae bacterium | reverse complement strand
CCTTCTCCACCAGGGAAACCACGTCTCCCATTCCGAGGATCCGGGAAGCGATCCGTTCGGGATAGAAAGGCTCCAGGTCGGTGACCTTCTCGCCCACGCCGATGAACTTTATCGGCTTTTCGGTGATGCTCTTCAGCGAGAGGGCGGCGCCGCCCCGGGTGTCGGAATCGAACTTGCTGAGAATGACGCCGGAAAGGCCGATTTTCTCGTCGAACGCCTTCGCGATGTCCACGGCGTTCTGTCCCGTCATCGCGTCCGCGACGAGAAGGACCTCGTCGGGCCGGGCCGCGTCGCGGACATCGGCCAGTTCCTTCATCAGATCGTCGTCGATCTGGAGGCGTCCCGAGGTGTCCACCAGAACGGTGTCGAACTGCAGTTTTTCCGCGTGCTTCAGGGCCTTCCTGACGACGGCGACCGGGTCCTTCGCGCCTTCCTCCCGGAAGACGTCGATGCCCGTCCCTTCTCCCAGAACGACGAGCTGGTTTACCGCCGCCGGGCGGACCAGGTCCGCCGCGACAAGAAGGGGCCTGCGGCCCCTGCCGCGCAGATGCAGGGCGAGTTTCGCCGCGGTCGTCGTTTTTCCCGATCCCTGCAGGCCGCAGAAGAGAATCACCGTCCGGGTATCCGGTCCCTTCAGGACCAGGTCCTGCCTTTCGTCCCCCAGAAGGCCGACGATGCGGTCGTAGACGACCTTGACGAACTGCTGTCCCGGGTTGACTCCCTTCAGGACCTTTTCGCCCCTGGCCTCCTCGATCGTCCGGTTTACGAACCTGCGGACGACACGAAGGTTGACGTCGGCCTCGAGAAGCGCGGTCTTGATTTCCTCCACCGCGTCTTCGATGTTCTTTTCCGATATCTTTGCCTTGCCGGAAACCTGTCGGACGATTTCGGAGAATGTATTCGTAAGCCTGTCGAGCATCTAACCTTCCATGAGTTGAATCGGATTAATATATATACAGATTAAACTTCCCGTTGTCAAGAACGGGACCTCACCGTATTTCGATGAAATTGACCCGGATGTAGCGGCTCCGCGCGGCTGCGGCCTCCCAAAAGGGGCTCATGGGGTACAGGTCCCGGACTCTCTCGTAGTAATACAGGGCCTTTTTCATGTTTTTCATCTCCGGGTCCCTGTCGTAGAGCTCCGCCAGCTTGAAGTACCAGGCGTCAAGATCGTCGGGGGCTCCTTTTTTCGCCCGGAGAAACTCCTCGATTTCCGCGGCAGCCTCCTTTACCCGGTTTTCGGCGACCAGGCGGCGGTACCTTTCCTCATCCGTTTCGGCGGAGGCCTGCGGGGCTCCCGCAGACACGGCGCCGCCGGCGTCCGCCGCGGATATTTCCGCCGCGGGTTTTTCCGCCGCCGCGGGTGCCCTGACGGCAGGCTGGGTCCGTGAAACGCCCGCCGGAGCGGAAACGGGTGGTTCGACGGTCTTTCCGGCCGGGGATGCATCCTCGGCGGCGGCTCCCGGAGCCACGGCCACCCGCACGTTTTCGTGGTTTATCGAATTCGCCGGCAGGTTCTGCTGCTGGAATTTGAGCTTGTAATCCCCTTTCTGGAACGCGAGAAAGGAGAAAATCGTATTGCCGTTTACCGTTTCCTTTCCCTGATATTTTATCGCTCCGGTGTTGTCTTCGTCCCCCAGGTAAATCCATCCGATGCCGGTAAGACTGATCTCGATGGGACGTCCTATCTCGGCGGAAACGGGAGGAATCCTTTCTTCGACCGGGACGGACTCCGCCGATGGCCGTGTCTGCGGACCGGCAGACCCTGCGGATGACGGTGTCTGGGGCGGGGCTTCCGCCGCGGAGGGTCCTGTCCGGGGCGCAGGTGCCGTGGAAAACGCCGCCGGGGGGGTCTCCGAAGCGGCAGGGGCCGGGGTTCGCGGGGCGGCCGGCCGGGACGGTTCCGGTTTCGGTGCCTCGGTGCCGGCCCGCTGAGGACGGGACGCCTGCGGGGCGGCCGCGGGTGGTCGTGCCCCCCCCGTTGGCGCAGCATCGGCCGCCGGGGAAGCGGATGGAGGCGGGGCGTTCGATGTCAT
>CAZGUL010000511.1:0-2064 GCA_964529055.1 uncultured Spirochaetaceae bacterium | reverse complement strand
GTAGATTTCTCCCCTTTGAGCGTAGATGGGAATGCTGCGCTGGGAAACCTGCGTGGCCCTCTTTTGATACAGTTCCCCGTTGATGATCTGCAGGTTGAACAGGAAAAAAGTATAAAGAGAGAACAGGACGAAAATGACGCCCGCAAGAAACAATATCCGGGTTTTATCGATCGTGTTTTCGCTCATACGCTCCCACCTACCGCGACTTCGGCACGAGGAATGCAAAGAGTCCCAGGAAGGCAAAAATAAAGGGGGACAACGCGACATTGTAACCGATTTCTATGAGGGTATTCCACGAAAAGAAAGCGTGAGTGCCGAGAGGGACGCTGAACAAAGAAACGAGGACGGCGGCTATGACGCTTTTTATGAACGTCGCCAGGCCCACCATGAGCATAGGCATCAGCATCGCCCCGATGAAAATCACGCCGTGCGTGATCCCGAAAAGGTAACCGATCAACGTTTTCATCAGCGCATGAAAACCCAGAGGCGAAAGACTCAGGAAATCTTCCATCAGGCCGGCGGCAAATCCGACGGTTTCGCCGTGAATTTTACCGTTGCGGTTGGCCAGGAATACGAGGACAATGAGAGAAACATCGGGAATGACCCCGTGAATCGCCGCATGATGCAGGAGAGTGGTCTGGGAAAGGACGAATACGGCCGTGAAGGCGATGGACACGAATAGATGCATCTATTCCTTCCCTTCTTCGGACCACAGGATATACACGTATTCGAGGCGCGAGAAATCGATTATCGGTTCGATCTCGAGCTCCAGCGACGTATCGTAATCCCGGGCGTGGATCGTCCTGACAGAACCGATATAGATCCCGGCCGGAAAAAGCGAGTTCATGCCCGATGTGACGACCAGGTCGCCATAGCGGATGTTTGATCGCGCGTAGCGTTTGACATACCTCATCGTGATGGAATCTTCGCCGGAACCGTTCACGAGTCCCTCATAACGCGACGAGAGCAGGCGGGCCGCGACGAACGAGGTTGGATCATAAAGCGGCTGGACGACGGACGCGGTGAGTCCGACCCCGGCTATTTTCCCGACCAGACCCTGGTGCCCGTCCTGGACGGCCACGACGGGCATGTTCTTACGTATCCCCGCCGTGCTTCCCTTGTTGACGGTAATCGTGGAATGGTAATTCTGCGGGTCCTTGCCGATGATCCGGGCGGGAATGTTCCGGTATTCAAGCCCCTGGGAAAAGGAAAGCACCTGCTTGAGATTTTTGTTCTCTTCTTCCAGGCTCTGAAGGTCCTTTTCAACCCTCTCGTAGTGCTTCAGGCGTTCCAGCGCGGCGGCATAATCCTGTTTGAGCTGACCCAATACGCGGATTGAGTTGACGGTTTCGACGAAGAACGACCCGACCGCGGTCCCGCCCTGCTGAAAAACCGCGAAAAGGGAAAGACCAAGCTCCTTGGGCCTCACAACGAAACTGCGCGTCGAAAACCCGAGAGTGAATAGACAAAAAAGCACATAGGCCCCGAGAAGGCTTCCGGATTTGTATTTTGTGATGAATTTTTTCCCCAGCATCCGGAAGACCGCCCCGTCAGGTATTCAGATTGTTGTAAATGTTCCGCGTGTTGTGCATTCCCTTCGCGTAGTCGAAATACATGCCCGCTCCCAGGGCGACGCAGTTCAGCGGGTCCTCCGCGAGAATGACGGGCACGCCGGTTTCCTTGGAAATGAGCTTCGGAAGCCCCTTCAGCAGCGAACCTCCGCCGGTCATGACGATGCCCCGCTCCACGATGTCGGCGGCAAGTTCCGGGGGGGTCTGTCCCAGAGTCCGCTTGATTTCCTCGACGATCGCGTTGATGGGTTCCTGGAGCGCCTCACGGACCTCGACGGAGTCGATCTCGAGCCGCCGGGGCAGTCCCGTTATCGCGTCGGTGCCTTTTATTTCCATCTTCTCGATTTTCTTGTCCGGCGACGCGTTGCCGATGGTCATTTTGAGATTTTCGGCGGTCTGCTCGCCGACGATGAGGTTATGCACGGTGCGCACATGTTTGATGATGGCGTCGTCGAATTCGTCTCCGGCGAGCCGGATCGCGTTTGTAACCACC
>CAZGUL010000510.1:0-2068 GCA_964529055.1 uncultured Spirochaetaceae bacterium | reverse complement strand
GGACGACCGGCCCGGTGCGAAAAAGCTGGACGATTCCTTTTTCAGCATCCTGGAACAGACCCTGAAGGTCAACATCGCCGCGCGGATTTCCGAAGCCGGGGAAACCGCGGTGTGGAACGTGGAGAGCTCCGAAACGACGATCCCCGGCAGGGGGGTCAGCGTCAAGCTCGTGGGCAGCAACATCGTGGTGCTGGCCCAGTTCACCCCGTACTTCGGGGAAAAGGACTCCCTCGTCCTCGTGGCGCAGGGGCAGGTGTGGATCTCCTCGCCGATCCAGGAGGAGATAAAATATCTCACCACGCTGAAGAACATCCCCATCACCCTGGGGGAAAAGGTCATTTTCTTTCCCCTGGGAGTCAAAAACGTGGAGAAAAAATCGGAAAACATGTACAACATCGAGCTTGAAATAAAAATCCTCCCATACACCGAGGCGGCCGGCGCCCCATGATGAATTCCGTGAAGTCCTTCATCCTCACGATCCTGCGGACGAAACTTCCGTTCGTCATTCTCGGTTTTCTGTTTCTGCTGCTTTTCCTGAGCGTGGAAATAACCGACAAAACGCCGGAAATCGATTCCATCGAGCCGAAAATCGGTCTTCCCGGGGAGGTCCTCCTCATCAGGGGGAGCCATTTCGGCGGGGAACGCGGCAAGGTCAGCATCTCCGGCATCGTTCCGGTTTCCTCCGCGTACCTGGAGTGGAGCCCCGGCCGCATCAGCGTCCGGGTCCCCGAGGAGGCCGGCTCCGGCCTTGTGTACGTGATGACCGCGAAAGGCCGCAGCGACGGAGTCCTTTTCACGAACAAGAACGACATCCCCGTGGTTGTGCGGGGCGAGGCGAAAGCGGGAATGCCGATCATCGACTCCCTGGATCCGGAGCGGGTCCCCGTCGGCGGCCGTCTGCTGATAACGGGGCGGAACTTCGGCCCCAACCGGGAATCGGGCCTGGTGTACTTCACCTGGTCGCCCGCCGCGGATTCGGCGGGACTCGCGGCCTCGGGCCAGGCGGGCGCCACCATCGCGGCCGCTTCGATGGATTTCGACTACGAGGGCTGGTCCGACAACGAAATCCGGGTCCGGATACCCGTGGGGGCCGGAAGCGGCAGCGTTTTCGTCAAAAACGACAAGGGGACCAGCAATTCGGTGTACTTCGAGCTGGATCAGACCGCGGGCAGACGGGTCTTTTCCGACAAGCGCACCTACACCGTGCAGTCTTCGCTGGATATCCGGAACACCTCCGAAAAGGACGGCGGGGGCCTCTACCTGTGGATTCCCCGGGTGCAGGAAAGCCCCAGCCAGAGGGCCGTGCAGCTGCTGAGCCAGGAACCGAAGGCGGAAATCGAAAACTACAACGGGCTCATGCTGGTGTATCTGAAGGACCTGGCCCGCGGGACGCCGTACCGGGTTTCCCAGACCTTCATCCTGGACAGGTACGCCATCGAATGCAAAATCCAGGCCGACCGGATCAGGGCCGAGTACGATACCGAGAGAGCCCTCTACAAGGTGTACACCGCCTCAAACGCCTTCACTCCGGCCACGCATCCGGACATTGAGGCCGCGGTGCGGACGGCGGTTGGCCGGGAAAGAAACCCCTACGCGAAGGCGCGAAAGCTGTATTCCTACCTGCTGGGAAGGCTGAGCTACAATCCCGCGAAGAGTTATCAGGACGCGCTCGCGGGCCTGGCCGGGAAAAGCGGTGACTCCTACACCTACGCCATCCTGTACGTCGCGATGCTGCGCAACGCCGGCATTCCCGCCCGCACCATCGCCGGATACATCGTCACCGACGACAGGACCGCGAAACCGCATTTCTGGACCGAGTTTTACCTGGAGAATTTCGGCTGGGTGCCGGCGGACCCGACCCTGGGGGACAAGGCCCCGATCAAGGATCTGCCGGTGCCGGCGGATCCCGCCGGCTACTATTTCGGCAGCATGAGCAACCGGCACATCTCGTTTTCCCGGGGGCTCGTGCAGGCCAAGAGGATCAGCCCCCAGGGCCGCACCTTGGAGCCGCCGGAGATGCATTCGCTGCAGACCATCTACGCCGAGGGCGTCGGCGACCTGCGCAGCT
>CAZGUL010000509.1:0-2068 GCA_964529055.1 uncultured Spirochaetaceae bacterium | reverse complement strand
ACCCGGACTGGACGGGCAGGTGGAAATGGGGGCATATCCGCGGGTGCCGCAGGACATCGGCGAAGCCGTCGGTCACCGCCTCGGGCTCCAGCGACGACAATCTGATCCGGGAATCCCCCCCGCCGGAAAGGATGTCCTGGAGCAGGCCCGTCAGGTCCCTGCCCCCCGCGGAGTAGGATGAGAGGTTGACCCCGGTGAGGACGATTTCCCGGTATCCCCGGCTCTCGAGCAGGCGGAAACGCCGCACAGCCTCCCCCGCGTCCAGGGAGATCGAAGGCCCCCGGGCGATGCGGACCCGGCAGTACGCGCAGCGGTTGTCGCAGCCGTCCTGGATTTTCAGGAAGGCCCGGGTGTGAAAACTGAAACGGGACGCGTTGAACCGGAAGCGGCCTTCCCCGGATTGTCCGGGCGGCTCCTCCGCGATCCAAGCAGCTATCCGGCCGGCAACGCCGCCCGGGGAGGCGGAAGCGGCCAGAAATTCCGGCAGACCGAGAAGCCCCGCCTTGTCCTCCAGGCCCACCGCGAAAACTTCGGGCCCGAGTTCCTCCACCCGCCGCTTCTCGACCTGGGCGTAGCAGCCCGTGACGACGACGGGGCGGCCGGGATGATCCGCGAGAATTTTCCGCACCGCCCTGCGGGCCTTCTGCTCGCTTTTCGAGGTCACCGTGCATGTGTTGACGATGTAGAGGTCCGCCTCGTCGTCGAAGCCGACGGGCTCGTGCCCCGCCCTCCGGAACGCGTCGGCGAGGGCTTCGGTTTCGCACTGGTTGAGCTTGCAGCCGAGGGTGTAGAAGCCTGCCTTCATCAGCCCGTCGTTGACGCGGACGCCGCCGGACTCCCGCCGGCCGGCCGGTTCAGCAGGGCCTGAACCCTCTGGCGGCCGCGGACGGCGTCCCCCAGACCCGGGTTGAGCTGAAGGGCCTTGTTGTACGCGTCCAGGGAATACCGCAGGTCCTTCGCCTGCTCCCGGGCGTACCCGAGGCGGGCCCACCAGGACGCGACGTTCGGGTCGTGGTGCACCGCGGCGGAAATGGCGATGTCCGCCCTGCTCCATTCAGCCATCCGGATAAACACTTCACCCATAAGGAAATAGACTTCGTCGATCAAATCTCCCGTGGGGGATATCGTGACGTACTCCTCCAGGTATTTCAGGGCTTCCAGGTTGTTGCCCAGATTGTAACTGGCCTCCGCGACGATCTGGATGATCCGGTTGTCGTAGCGGGAAATCTCCAGCGCCTTTTTTCCGTAATCCAGGGCTTCCTGGCTGCGGCCGAGCTTCAGCAGGCTCCAGCCGAGGACCACGTAGGAGTTCATGTTCCGCGGCAGCTCCTTGATCTCGTCCATGCAGACCTGGGCGGCCCGGGAATAGTTGCCCTGCTTGTACAGCTCCAGGGCGTCCGGCCTCTCCTGCGCGAAAACGTTTCCGGAAACCAGGGCGAACGCCGCCAGCAGAATGCACATCCTGTATTTCATTTTCTGGGTTCTTCCTGTTTTTTCTGCCGCCGGGGCATTTCGCAGCAGCCGCGGAAACGGCAGCCGCTCTGGACGATGAGGTCCGGGGTCGAGACGTTGCCCTCCATCGAGGACTCGGAAAAAAGCTCGAGCTTCTCGGCGGTCTTGATTTCCCCGGTGACGCTCCCCTTCAGCCATACCCTGCCGGCCTCGATGCGGGCCTCCACGTCGGCGCCCTCGTTGATGTACAGGTCGCCGCGGGACTTGATGTCCCCCTTGAAGCGGCCCTTTATCATCAGAGGTTTCTCGAAAACCATCTGGCCCTCGAAAAAGAAATCCTCCGCCATGACTGTATCCATATCCAGCTCGTCGGCCTGGTGCAATCGGTAATCGGACATGCTTTCTCCTCGCCGTGCATTGTACTTCCCGGGTTTCCCGCTGTCAATAACGGAAGGATTCAGGAGTCCAGCCGGCCGAGGATCCGGCGCAGGGATTCCTGCAGCCGGCTCCGCATTTCCTCGGTGTGGGAGTTGTAATGCTGCAGGTCGAGAAAGAGCTGCCACGGGTCGTTGCAGGTCTGCTCCATGATTTCCAGGAGCTTTCTGTACCCCACCGT
>CAZGUL010000508.1:0-2071 GCA_964529055.1 uncultured Spirochaetaceae bacterium | reverse complement strand
GCGAAAAGAAATGGCTGCATCCCCTGTTCGACCTGGAAAAATTCCTCGCCGGAGGGGATGCGGACCCGGGAGACCTGTTCCTGGAGGATAAAATAATCGGACGGGGCGCGGCCTTCCTGATCGTCCGCATGGGGATCCGAAAGGTGCGCACCGCGCTGCTGAGCCGTCTGGGACTGGATGTGTTTCGCAGTCACGGGACGGACGTTTCCTGGGAAACGCTGGTGGATACGATTACCTGCCGCACCGAGGAGCTTCTGCGCGATGAGGATGACCCGGAGGCCGCGTACGCCCTGCTGAAGGCCCGGGCCGAGGCGGCCTCCGCCGGGGTCTAACCGCAGCAGCCTCCCCCGCAGCCTCCGTCGCCGCATTCGCAGTCGCAGTCGTCGGCACCGTGAACGTGGCCGTGGCTCATCTCCTCTTCCGTCGCTTCCCGGACGTTTTCCACCAGAATCTGAAAATTCAGCTTCCTGCCCGCGAGCGGGTGGTTTCCGTCGACCTTGACCTTTTCGCCCTTGACGGAGACGACGCGGAATACATGATACTCGCCGTCCTCGGTCTCGCCGGCGAATTCCATGCCTTCCTTCACTTCCTCGGCGGTATCGAATTTGCTTTTCGCGAGGTTCATGACGAGCCCGTCGTCGTAGACCCCGTAGCCCTGTTCGGGCGGAACGGTCACGGCAAAGGAGTCGCCGGCTTTTTTGCCTTCCAGGGCGGACTCCAGCCCGGGGATAAGGTTGCCGCTGCCATGCAGGTAATCAAGTGGCCTGCCTTCTTCCGATTTGTCGAGGATTTCACCCTCGGTGGAGGTCAGGGTGTAGTGCAGGGATACGACCCTGTTTTTTTCGATGTTCATGGGCCCAGTCTACCAAATTGCGGGCTTCCGCGGCAAGGCGGCGAATCACGGATGATCCGTCCAGCGGCCCGCCTCGAGCCGCTGATGGGGACGGAAGGCCGCCTTGTAGGCCATTTTCGGGGAACCGTCGACGACGAAACCGAGATAGTACCATGCGAGTCCGAGGCTCCGGGCGAATTCGATTTCCCGCACCGCCGAATACGTTCCCAGGCTTCGGCGGGCGAAGTCCGGGTCGAAGGCGAAGTAGACGCTGGAAAGTCCGCCGGGAAGGATGTCCAGCCATCCCGCACCCGCGAGCCGGCCGTCGATGCGGTAGAGGGTCATGCGGGTGTCCACCGGGGATTCGCAGAGAAAATGCCGGAACGAATCTTCGTCCGCGGATTCCCGGGAGTGCCGGAAGCTCACGTACCTCCGGTAGAGGTCGAAGACTTCGGGACTGAATTCCGCCGAAGCCAGGGAGAATTCCACATCCCGGTTCCTGCGGAGGACCCGCCGCTGGGACCGTGACGGGGTGAAGGCGGCCGCGGGCACGCGCATCTGTCTGCACATGTCGCAGCCGGGACAGCGGTTGCGGTAAAACTGCGTGCCGCTCCGGCGGAAACCCAGACCGAGAAGTTTTTCGTAGGCCCCGGCGGGAAAATCGTTCTTGAAAAAAAGGTGGGTTTTCCACGTTCTGCCCGGAAGATAGGGGCACGCCGTCCCCGGGGATTCGTAGAGTTCCATCGTGAGGTTCATTCCGGAAGAATATATCCATTCAGGGGCGGAAAACCGTTGAAACTGACGGAGCTGTAGCTCTGCGTATAGGCCCCGGCGGTGAAGATGTAAACCCGGTCTCCGGCCCGGACCGCGGAAGGCATCGAAACCTTCGCGTGCTCGTACAGGATGTCCATGCTGTCGCAGGTCGGTCCCGCGAGAATGACGTCCTCCGCCGGGCCCCCGGCGTCGAAATAGACCGGATATTGAATGGCTTCACCGAGGGTCTCGATGAGCCCTCCGAAGACCCCCGCGTCGATGTAGACCCAGCGGTTCAGGTTGCTTTTCGCCTTGCTGGCGACCAGCACGATTTCCGCGACCAGGACTCCCGCGTCGGCGGTCAGGGACCTTCCGGGCTCGATCCAGATTTCCGGGAGATTGGCGCCGAAATCCTCATCCAGAAATCGCCGAA
This sequence comes from uncultured Spirochaetaceae bacterium, assembly GCA_964529055.1. Taxonomy (GTDB): domain Bacteria; phylum Spirochaetota; class Spirochaetia; order DTKZ01; family DTKZ01; genus JAKQWJ01. Next base: position 53 of record CAZGUL010000508.1, on the reverse strand, counting down.
TTTCCGAGGCGTACTCCTCCTGCGGCAGGGCGGGTTCCCGGTAGTTCGCCGGG